>NZ_JAWIIV010000012.1:0-179188 GCF_035916955.1 Noviherbaspirillum album
CAAATTGTCCAACAAAATCTCCACCGCCTTCCTCCCCACCTTCAGAGCTCAGCCCGTACACCAGATCCGACTATAGCTCTTGCTGGTACGCCTGTTCCTGTAACGGTCATGCCCGTTAGGATGCTGCCCGTGATGTTTGATACAAATACGGTTGCAGAGGAATTTGAACTGGCGACCGAACCTCCGTCTGTCTGGAAGTAATTACTTCCTGAAATTTGGCCGCCAGGATTGGGCTCCCAAAATTGGATTGTTGCACCTGCTGGAATACTAACAGTCGTACTCAACGTTATGGTTTTGGTTGAAGCATTTACAGAAGTCACAGTCACTCGGTTCGACAGATTCGAAGGATTTTTGTCATAGAGCGTGGAACTACCACTTGTGACTTGCAACACATCTCCAACATTTACATAGTCTGCGCTCTTATTTGATGAAAGAGTGCCTAGTGACGTAATCGTGATTAGATTGCTATTTCCCGACGATGTCGCAGATGCTGTCGCTGTGGCAGTAAGACCAACTACCGTCTTCGTATCCCCCGCATCCACATCCGTATCGTTGGCCAGCACATTACCGCTCGCAACACCTGTATAGCTGGTGCCTCCGTCGGGCTCCTTCGCAGTATTGAAATCCGCAACCGCCACCGGCGCATCGTTCCGCCCGCTGACCGTGACGGTAAACGTATTGGTGGAGGTCAGTCCCGCCGCATCCTTGACGGTGTAGCGGAAGACGTCCGTACCGCTATTGTTCAGCAAGGCCTGTGCGACCGCAGCGGTGTTCGAAACCTGATAGGTATAGCCGCCGTTGGCCGCGATGGTGAGCGTTCCGTAGATGCCCTGTATCGACGTGCTCCCGGAGCCTGCGATCACCTTGGACTCGGCCGCGCTGCTCACGGATGCCAGCGTCAGCGTATCGCCGGCATCCGGATCGCTTGCAAATGACGTGATCAGGTTTCCTGCGGCATCGCTACCGGCGGTGGCATTGGCGACGCCACCCGCTTCGACTGCGGTTGCCGTACCCGCGCCCGCCACCGGATTCTGGTTGACGGCGTTGATCGTAAAGCTGATGGTATTCGGTGACTGGTCGAGATCAATGCCGCCATTGCTGGTGCCGCCGTTGTCCCTGACCTGAAAGGTAAAGGATGCACTCCCGGCACTGCTGGAGGTGAACTTCAGTCTGGAAATATCGGCGACGGCAATTTCCTGCCCGGCCGTGACCGCGATGCTGTTCAATGTCAATGTACCGGCGACAGGCAAGGTTTTGATCTGCACTGCCGAGAATGTGTTGGCGGGCGTGTCGTTCGCATCGCTGAAGCCGAAGTCCGCAGCGGAAAAGGTGTAGGCCGTTCCCAGCTTGATGCTCAAGCTCTTGTCCGTGCCTGCTGGCGCGTCGTTGACCGGGGTGATACGTACCGAAAAACTGCCGGTCGTGCTGGCAGCGCCGTCGCTGACGGTATAAGTGACAGCCGGCACGGCACCGGCATAATTGGCAACCGGGGAGAAACTGTAACTGCCATCGCTGCCGATCGTGAAAGTACCGATGCCTGCCAGGGTGGCCGACTGCGTTGCACCGGCTGCGACGGCATATGCCTGCCCTCCAACGACGAATTGCGTGATTCTCAGCGCATCGCCGTTGGCGTCGGTGTCGTTGGCGAGCAGGTTGCCGGTGACGGCAGACAATGCATCTTCCAGCATGGCCGCACTGTCGTTTGCGGCCACGGGTGCGCTGTTCGGAACGATCAGCTTGTTCATCGCCGTATCGACCGGATCGCTGCTCGTTTTGTAGGTACCGTTCGGCGCAAACTTGCCGGGGTCGAGGCAGAGCAGATAGGCGGTTTCGCCGGTATCGCCGGTGCCGATCTTGCCATCGCTGCCGAAAGCATAGAAATACAAACCTTCGACCGTGCTGCCGGTCTTGACGAGACGGCTGACCACGCCATTGATCGTTTTCACCGTCTTGGTTGCCGTATCGACGTAGCTCAGGGTGCCGGCAACGTTATTACCCGAAAAATACGGGTCGCTGGGATTGCCCGAGGTGAACTTGAAATTGGTCCCCGCGACCGCAACCGTGCCGCTGACTTCGTTCGCCTCTTCACTCAAGGCACTCGGCGTTCCCTGATAAACGGCCGAAAAGGTAATCGACGCCTCCTCGATCTCGATGGCCTGTCCATTGACATGGATGGTCGAATAATCGTTTTCCGTTGCAATGCGCGCACGTTCGCTATCGCTCAAGCTGGCATTGAGTATCAGTGCCGCGAACGCCTCGCCTTCATCACCGGCGGTGTCCCGTTCAGCGTTGAGCGCCTGATCGATGCCATGGCCGAATTCCTCAATCAGTACGCGGCTTACCGCATCGGTTCCCGGCTGCCGTTCGAGCCAGTCCTGGTTGATGAAGATGGTTGGTTTCCCCCCCAGTCCGTGTGCGGCGAACGCGGCGAAAACCCCGCCGATTTCATCATTGCTGATGGTTTTTACCTGGATTGAGAAGCTTCCTTCCAGAACTTCGGCACGAAGTGCCTGCGCCCTCTCCTTCCATGCTTGCGAAGGTTCGCTTTGGCCTGCGTTGAAGAGGCTGAACAATGACTGTTCCGCCTTGTCCGAGTCCAAGAATTCACGAATGATTTGCTCGGCGCGCATGCTCGCTTCTGCCAACGATGCATTACCCGCATCCGCAGTGAATATCTGTGCCGCGCCTTCAGCGGCATGCCAACCAATATCCATTGCAGGCGCGTGCACTGCTGCATCGCATACAGGCGGAATGCTAGGGCCGCTTACCGTCGCGGCGGCTTCCGGTGGAGGCACATCCGCCGTGTTTTTCGCCGCCATGGCCGTATCCACCGCCGCCGCATCAAACATGATCCTGGCTTCAAGCGCAAAAGGTGCCGGCTTGTTGCGAACGAGTTTCCGGCGATTTTTGTTATTCATTGTCATGTTGATGCTCCAGTGGACGGAGATACGCTTCCCGCTTGTCTTGTCTTGCCTTGTCTTACTGCCCCGCTGGCGGAACGATGGCGACCTTGCCGCTCATGCCCGCCATCAATTCGGGAAAGCTGCCGTCGACGGCAGCCACCGCCTTGACCGACTGGCTGACCGGATCAACCCGCGCGCCGATGCGCTGAATCTTGGCCGGATAGGTCTTTCCGGTTTCATCGATGCGGACCTGAAACGCATGTCCCGCCTTCATCCACACCAGCCAGCGCGACGGCACCAGGAATTCCAGTTCCAGCACGCTGTCATCGAGAATGTCGAGCATGGGCTGGCCGGCTTGCACGTATTGCTGCTCGCGCACGCGCTGCTCGACGACCCGGCCGGCGAAGGGCGCGCCGATATGGCATTTGTCGAGCGATACATTCATCAGCGACACCTCGGCCTTGGCTTTGGCGGCTTCGGCTTCCGAGACTTCCAGCTCGACCTTGCCGACGGAATTGAGCTCGGACAGGCGTTTGTTGCCGGCATAGGTGCGCTCGGCGGCGGTCAGCGAAGCCTTGGCTTTCTGCAGCTGCGCGTTTTGCAGAGAGCAGTCCAACGACACCAGCGTCTGGCCGGCCTTGAAACGGCCGCCTTCGACGACGCTAATGCGGCTGATCTTGGCGCCGACCTCGGCAGCGATGGTGGTGAAGCGGCGCGGCGTCAGCTGCGCGCGGATTTCCTGTTTCTCCAGTGCCGGCTTGGGAGTGGCCGGCGGGATTTGCTGTGCATGGACGCTTGTGACGGCGAGAAGCAGCATTGCGACAATTGCATTTCCGCGCATTATTGCTCTCCACTCAGCAATGCAAGCACTTGAGGCGACGGCGCAATCCCGGCGAGGGTTGCCGGCGCCAGTTCATGGCTCAAGTTCAAGGCAAGGCCTTCCACGTCTTGCTCCATCGTCCGCTCCCGGGCCGCGCCGGTTTTCAGCGGCTTGGCGGGAAGGGGTTGCACCGGCTGCGGTGCATCCAGCTGCTTGCTCCATTCGCGCATGGACTGCCCCACGGTCCTGGTCAGCTCCTGCAGCGACATGTCGGTGACGCTGCCGATGACCGGCTCCAGGCCCATCGTGGCTTGCAGCTTGCTGCCTGCGGCTTGCACCTGCGACAGGGACTGATATCGACGCAACAGGCTCAGAATCGCGGTCGTGCTGTTGGCGACCTGCTCCAGCTTGCTCTGGGTTTCGGCGGTTTCACGGTTCCTGATATGTTCCGCAATCTTCGCATCGGCCTGCCAGACCTGGTCGGCCCGCACATACTGTCGATAGGCAATCTGGTAGGCCAGGCGCGACAAGTGCAATTGGGTCAGCACGGTCATCTGGGCGGCGATTCGGCGCTGGTCCGCCAGCTTGACGCCGGCGTCAGCCAGTTTTTTCTGCGTCGGCGCGGAGAGCAGGTTGAGCAGGTTGTACGACAGCTGCAGGCCGGTGTCATTCCATTGGTTGTTGATCAGGAAGCGGTCGGTGTCGTACTTGATGTTGTAGTTGAAAGACAGGTTCGGGAACATGCGCAGCATGGTGCGCTTCGTTTCCTCGACGGCGATGCGGCTGGTGTAGAACTGTTCGCGGATGTCGCCGTTCTGCGTCACCGCAACTTCTTCCATGCGCTGCACCGGCACTTCGAGCAGCGAGGCATCGACGTTGTCGTTCGGTTCCTGAACACGGAATTCCTGATGCAGCGGGATGTTCATCAGGCTGGCGAGTTCAATGCGTCCCGAGGACAGCTCCTGCTCGATGCTTTCCAGCAGGCGCAGGTTTTCCAGCAACTGGCGCTGGTAGCGCAGCGCATCGATCGGGGAACGCACGCGTTCCGTTTCCGCCTTGCGCGCGTCCTGCAATGCGCCCTCTGCCAAAGCGATGGCCTGCTTGACATCGTCGCGCAGTTTCTGCGCGCTTGCCGTGCGCCAGAACGCGGTACGCACATCCTGAATGAGGGTGTGCATCGCCTTGCGGCGACGTTCGGTCGCGATCATGACGCGGTCGCCCTGCTGCTTGGCAAAGACATAACTCATGCCGAAGTCGAGCAGGTTCCATGTCAGTCCGAGGTCATATACCGCGTGGCTGCGTTCGGAGGAAATGTAGGGATTGGCCAGCGAAGGCAGGCCGGTGACCGAATCCTCGCTGCGGGTGATCAGGTTTTTATTGCGGGACGAGTAGCCGGCGCTTGCGGTCAGGCGCGGCAGCATGTCCCAGCTCGATGCATCCAGCTGGTTCAAGGCAAGGGCCTCTTCCATCATCCTGGTGCGTCGGTCCAGGTTGTACTTCAATGCACGGGCCACTGCCTCGTCCATCGACAATTCACCTGACAGCGGTTCGACTCCTTCCTGGGCTGCCATGCGGTCGGCTGCGGTCTGGCGTGCCAGATCGTCCTGGGTCAGCGGCCGCACGGGTACCGAACCGCAGGCGGTAAGTAGCAAGGCAGCAGCAGCTATGGCGATGCGAACCGGGAAAACTGGGCGGGTGCTATGCAAACGCGGGAGAAAGGCAGTCATGGAGAGAAGTGCTCGTCGGTCGAAAAAATGACCACACTCAGAACTCCCCCGTCAGCACGACATGGTCGCGCTGACATACCTGTCCAACAATGCCATATCAAGCGCTCAAAAGCCGGTGCACCACAGGCGGAAATCTGAAGCGATAGTCGTCGTTTATTGTTTGCTTTAAAAGCAACACGCAGCTTCGAAGCGGAAATTCACGAGGTCTGTCACTGTGGCGGGGCTGGGCCGGGAACAAACCAAAAGTCGTTCCCGGTATGTTAGCTTACCGAAAGGAAAGTTGCTATGGAGAATCGGCAACTATTTGAGGGCAACTATTGGAAAACGTCGTTTAACTTACGCTAATTTCAACAAGGAAACCTCATCGAAGGGAAAGGGGCGCGCGATCCCGCAGTTTTTTATCCTCGATGCGCCCAGCCAGTCGTGCGCTTCTCGATGATGGCAAACAATTCATACATCGCCATTGCCATTGCGCCGATTACCACCAGCCCGGCGAAGGCCAGCGGCATTTTCATCGAAGAACCTGCCGATACCAGCAGGTAACCGATCCCTTCATTGGCGGCATTCATTTCGGACACGGTGGAGCCGACGAAGGCAAGCGTGATCGCCACCTTGAGGGAAGCGAAAAAATACGGCATCGAGCGCGGCAGGCCGACCTTCAGCAGCACATCCATGCGCTTGGCGCCGAGGACGCGCAGCACATCTTCCAGTTCCGGCTCCAGCGTCGCCAGTCCGGTGGCGATATTGACCATGATGGGAAAGAAAGAGATCAGGAACGCTGTGAGGATTGCGGGCCCGGCGCCGATGCCGAACCAGACCACGAGGATGGGCACGAAGGCCGCCTTGGGCAGGGCATTGAAGGCGGTCATCAGCGGATAGACCGCCGAATACATCACCGGCGAGGAGCCGATGATGAAGCCGAGCACGACGCCGACCACCACCGCGATGGCAAAGCCGGTCATGGTGACCCAGAAGGTGCTCAGGGCATGGCTGGCGATCGGACCGGCGAACTCGACCATCGATTGGCCGATCGCATACGGGCTGGGGAATATGAATTCGGAAACCGAAAAGGCGCTGCAAATGATCTGCCAGAGGATCAGGATGGCGATCAGGAGCGCCCAGGGGGCGAAGGTCTTGATGGATTTGGAAGTCATGGTTGGCCTGTCATGCGGATTTACGGAGCGTGCGCGTCATGTACATCGTGTGGGTCATGCACTGCGCACGCGGCCGATATGGCTGCGCAGTTCATGCACCAGCTCGGAAAACGGTTCGGTGTACGTAACCTCGAGATCGCGCGGCTGCGCCAGCGGATTTTCCTTGCGCGCCACGATGCGCCCGGGGCGCTTGCTCATCACATAAATGGTGTCGGCGAGGAAGGCGGCTTCGCGCAGGTCGTGGGTGACCAGAATGACATTGAACTTGCGCTCGTTCCACAAGTCCCGCAGCACGCACCACAGCTCTTCCCGCGTGAAGGCATCGAGCGCGCCGAACGGCTCGTCCAGCAGCAGCATCTTCGGCTCATGGATCAGCGCGCGGCAGATCGATGCCCGTTGCTGCATGCCGCCGGACAGCTGCCACGGAAACTTGTCCGCATAGCCGTCGAGGCCGACGGTCTTGAGCAGCGCCAGCGCGCGCTCGACATACTTCGCCTTCTCGCGCTTGAAGTTGCTGCGGTAGGGCTCGACGATTTCGAGCGGCAGCAGCACATTGTCCAGCGTGGTGCGCCAGGGCAGCAGCGTGGGCGCCTGGAAAGCCATGCCGACGATCTTGAGCGGACCGGTCACCGGCGCGCCGTCGATGGCCACCTTTCCGCGAGTCGGCGGCTTGAGGCCGGTGGCCAGCTTCATGAAGGTGGACTTGCCGCAGCCTGAGGGGCCGACGATGGCAATGAATTCGCCCTGCCGCGTCTGCAGGTTGATGTCTTCCACCGCGAATTCGGAAGAGCCGTCGTAGGCCAGGAAGACATGATTGAAATCGACAAAGGTGGCGGACATGGTATTGCTCGCATACTCGTAAAAACGCCCTCGCCGTCGTGGCGAGAGCTAGTCAGGCTCGATGACCGGAGCGCTTATTTGGGGAAAACGTTCAGTTCCGCCTTGGACGGCAGGAACGAGGCGTTCCAGATCGCGTTAGGATCGACGCGCGTCTTGGTGTTGTAGGCATCAGAAACCTGCGATGCCATCAGCGACATGCGCGGTGCGGATACCTGGCCGAAACCCTCTGCCTTCGCGTTGGCGGTGGCAATGGAGCTGGCGATGGCCAGCTTGAGGCGGCGCAGTTCCAGCTTCTCGTCGATCAGGCCGTCGCGCTCCTTGACGCTCTTGATCGCCTCCTCCGGATTGGCCATTACATCCCTGGCCGCCTTGGCGAAAGCACGCAGGAAGCCCTTGATCGCTTCCGGCTTCTGCTTGACGAAGGCATCCGACGCAATGATGGCATTGCCGTACAGCTTGACGCCGTATTGCGGCAGGGGCATGACCACCACATCCTCGTCCTTGATGCCGCGCGCGTTCAGATTGAGCAGCGAAGTGAAGGTGAAGCCGGTGATCGCATCGACATCGCCGCGCACCAGCATGGTTTCGCGCAGCGGCGGATCCATGCTGATCCAGTTGGCCTTGGCGGCGTCGAGCTGGTTGGCCTTGGCGAAGATCGGGAAGGCGCGGCGGCCGGCATCGAATACCGGTGCGCCCAGCTTCTTGCCGGTCAGGTCGGCTGGCGCCCTGATGCCGGATTTCTTCAGCGCGAGCACGGCGGCCGGCGTGTCGTTATAGACCATCATCACGCCCACCGGCTTGGTCGGCGCGGTCGGGTTGTTGGCGGTGAATTCCATGAGCGCCGCCAGATCGGCGAAGCCCATGTCATAGGAGCCCGAGGCCACCCGGTTGACCGCATTGCCGGAGCCATTGCCGGCGTCGATGGTCACGTCCAGCTTTTCCTGCGCGAAGTAACCCTTGGACTTGGCGACCAGGAACAGCGCGGACGGGCCTTCGAAGCGCCAGTCGAGCTGGAATTTGACCTTGGTTTCCTGGGCCAGCGCGGGCAATGCCAACGCGCCGAGCAACAGGCCGGCTGCCCAGCGCGAGAAGATGGATGGGCGTGATGAACGCATATGATGATTCCTTTCAGGTGCGCGATGCCGCCTCATGGCGGCATCGTGACGGACGCGCATGCAAGAGGCATGCGCGCCGCATCGGTTTGGACGGATTCAGAACTTGTGACGCAGGCCGATGCCGTAGCTCGTCGCGCGCGATGCGCCGGTGATCTTGTCGCTCATCGCCACGGTGTAGAGGTCGGTACGCTTCGAGAACGGATAGTCGTAGCCGATCGAGAAGGTGTCGCGCTCGCGCTCCGCGCCGCCGATCAGCGAGCCGGCGCGCTTGGTTTGCGCGTAGGCGAGCAGCACGGAACCCGGCCCGACTGGCGCGCTGGCGCCTATGCTGTAGATCTTGTCGGTCAGTTCCGCGACAGTGGCGGTATCGTCCTCGTTGCGCTGGTAGGTGGCGAACAGCTTGACCACTTCGAAGTTGTAGCTGGCGCCGACGAAGTAAGCCTTCTGGCGATTGATCGCTGCGAACGGCGCAGTGGCGTCGATGACCGCACCCGGGTTGGGATTGGCGATCTGCACATCATGGTAGAAAGCCGAGGCGGCAAATGGTCCGCTGAAGTACAGCGCGTTGACGCCGATGTTGTTGCGGCCGGTGGAACCCGCGACCTCGCCGAACTGGTAATGCAGGTTGGCGGTCAGGCCGCCCAGCTTCGGCGTGGTATAGATGATCTGGTTGCTCCAGCCGGTATCGCCGGCATTGGCAGCGGTCCAGGTGCGCGCGCCGAAGGCGCCGGCAGGCACGTTCATATGCACCACCAGCGGCGAGAAGTTGAAGGAGTCGCCGTAGGGGTTGAACAGCACGGTGGGCAGGAAGTTGGGTGCGAGGCCGCGTCCAAGCTGGATTTTGCCGAAGCCGCCGGCGATACCGACGTTGGCGTCGCGCGAGAACATGTTGTCTCCGCCGAAGCGTCCGCTCTCGCCAGTGTCGACGCGGTAGAAACCGGTCAGCGCGAATTCGACGCGCAGTCCGCCGCCGAGGTCTTCCACGCCCTTGAAACCGAACCAGGAAGTCGTCATGCCGCCGCTGCCGACGACCGCGCGGCGGCCGGCATCTCCGCTGTACTTCAGCGATCCGGCAAAGCTGTCGACCAGTCCGCCGACCGTGACATTGCTCTGGGCAAGGGTGCTACCGGCTGTCATGCATGCGATCAGTCCCAATGCTGCTTGCGCTTTCTTCATTTCTGTCCTTCGATGATGGATGATTGTCTGGTGCGCCGCTCGCGTTCGCACAGATGCCAGCGACGACATCCTTTCCAGTCAGCAAATCCCGTGCCCGCGCCGGGGCGCATTGGGCACGTATTTAGTACGCTTTTTTTGTACACAAAATGAAGGAGGAGAAAACATGCCGCCCCATCATGGTGCGACGTGTTGCGGAAGAATGCATGTGCGCACCAATACGGCGCCTGCATGAGCATCCAGAGCATGCCAGGAGAAAGGAAATTTACATATAAAAAAAGGGCCGGTTTCCCGGCCCTTTCGGATGGAGCCGAAGCACTATCAACAAGCGCTTCGGTTTGGGTTGCCCATTCAGCCGATGTTCCGGCCGAAGGGACCCGGCATGCTTACGCCACCTGCTGGATACCCGCAAGCACCCAGCCGCCCTCGCCAGCAGCCGGCTTGGACAGGTTCCAGATTTCTGTGAACGGCTCGGCGGGCGCATTGTCCGCTTCGCGGATCATGCCGCTGAACTTCACGCTGGCCAGGTAATCGCTACCCACGGTTTCGATGCCCAGCAGTTCGCCGTTGAGCGAAACCACATCGGTATGGTTGGCCGAAGCGCCGCGCTCCTGCAGCTGCATCTTCAGTTCCGCGTACATCTCGGGCGAAGTGAATTCACGCAGGTCATTGGCGTCGCCCTTGTCCCATGCCGCCTGCAGGCGGATGAAATAGGTCTTCGCATGACGCAGGAAACCGGCCGTGTCGAAATCGGCAGGAATGCTTCCCTGCGGTGCATCGTTCACCGCCGCGGCTGATGCCGAGCTCATCGGTGATTGCAGTGCGGCGGGCTGCACCGGTTCAATGCGCGACCCGATCTCGGGAGTGCCAACACGTGCCGAGGTGGTGCCCGATGCCGCATAGGCAGGCTGCATGCCGCTTGCCTGGGCTGTGCCGTTGCGCTTGTTGCGGGTCAGCATGCGATAGATGAAGAACGCCGCGCCTGCCAGCAGGGCGATCATCAGCATGGTGCTGATTGCGCTTGCGAGTGCACCGCCGAGACCGAAGTGCGACAGCAATGCGCCGAGACCAAGGCCGAGCAGGGCTCCGCCGAGGATGCCTTTCCACGGGCTGGACGCCTTTGCCGCCGCGGCTGCTCCGGTCGCACCCGCAGCACCGGCCGCCGGGGCAGCCTGTGAGGCTGCAGGCGCGGCCTGGTTCTGCGCGGGCGTTGTGGATTGCCGGCTGTACGGTTGCGACGACTGCTTGCCGACGGAACCGCCGCTGCCGAGACGCTTGGCTTCGGCTTCGGACATCACTCCTATCGACAGCGCACTGACGGCAACCATCACGGTAGCCAAGAATTTTTTCATGTTTCCTCCAGAAGTTAGTCATCGTGCGCGAGGCGGAAGCATTTCCGAACTCTTCGCAGCGCAACCATAGTACGCGAGTCTGATCAATATAAAAAGCGAATTAATATTGACGCCTTCTTCGTCTTATACTGAATATTACAATTTATTCATGGTGGTACTCGGCTTTGCGGCTGATGTCAAACCATCGACGTTTTAATCGGTTTTAGTTTAGAAGGAATAACTTCATGACACGCGTCATGTAGAAAGGCAATCGGTGATGCGTATACATTGGCCGGCGGGCTGGAGGCACTGAAGCGCGCTCCCTGGCCGGATTATTTCAGCATTCGCCAGAACCTGGCGGGCGCGATGAAGGACAAGCCGGATCTCAGGAAGCAGCGATCGGCATGAACCTCGGGTAGAGATACCAGCCCAACATCGCGCAGTTCGCCAGCACGGTCAGCAGAAAAGCCGACTGAAACGAAGGCTTCTGCGACTTGTGGCGCAAGATCCTTTGCGCCAGCAACGCGCCGGGCCAGCCGCCGATCAGCGCCAGCAGGTGCAGCGTCTTCTCGGGGGTGCGCCATCTGCCGTGGCGGGCCGCCGACTTGTCGATCGCATACACCGCAAAGGCGCTGATGCTGAAGATGCCGTATGCGGCGGGCACCACCGGTGGCAGATAAGCAAACCATGCGGCACCGGCAAGGAAGGCGATGAACAGTGCGGCGAGCAGCAGTGGCGCCCTGCTTTCGCGGCGCGGCGCGACCACCGGCGTGCGCCGGCTCCGGGTAGCAGCTTTTTTCACAATGGTTTGCGGAGTCGGTAAAGGAATGCGGGCAAATCATTCCCGGGTTACGGCGTTAATCAGCTGGATGGCCGATGCGGTCAGCTTGCGCAGGTCGGCGACCCGGTCTTGTTCGATCGCCTGCAAAATCAATTCATTGATGCCGCCGACCACGGCCATCGCCATTTCCGCGGAAAGCGGCTCGCGGCGCTGCGGCGCGGATGCATGAGCATTGATGACCTTGAGCATGAAATCGGCGATTTCTTCATTGACGCGCCTGCGCGCCGCCAGTCCATCCGGACCGAGGCCAAGAATCTCGATGAACAGCGTGCGCATCAGGACCGGGTTTTGCGCGAGGCAATCGAAATAGGCCTTCATCGCGATTTCCACCTGCTCATGCCAGTCGTGAGACGGATCGATCGCATTGCGCAGCACGTCGAGCGCATTGTGGCTGGCCGCAGTGTACAAAGCGATAAGGCAATCGCCCTTGGTGCTGAAATATTCGTAGAAGGTGCGCCGCGACACCGCGGCTTCACGCACGATGTCGGCAATCGTGGTCGCCGCATATCCCTTGATTGCCACGGCATGGGCCATGCCTTCCAGCAAGCGGTGACGATGGGTATGCGGAACCGCTTGGGGTTCTCTCGGCTGCTCTTTCTGCTGTTCTCTCGATGCGACTGTCATCTTGATTGTTCTTGTTACGCTGAAAATTGCATAGCAGCAAGATCGGTACTTGACAGTACCGGCGCGCTACTCCACCATGATGGTAACGGTACTTTTTGGTACCGAGTCAATTATTTTGCTGGAGCCTGATGATGACCGAGCTTGTCGTGCGCCGCCTGCTGATCGATCTGGAAACGCCCTTCGCCCGCCACTGGTGCGGTGGCGATGCTTTCCGTACTGCCTTGTTCAATGCCTTGTCGATGAGCTTTCCGGTGGGTGAACAATTTTTTATCGACTCGGTGCGCAACGGTTTCAAGGCGCTGCCCCCGGAGCAGCAAGAGCGCTTCAAGCGCGAGGTGCAAGGCTTCGTCGGGCAGGAAGCCACACATCGCCGCATCCATGCGCTGTTCAATGGTCATCTGGAACAGCAGGGGCTGGTCAATGCCTGGGCACCGCGCGCATTGAAGCGGCTGAAATTAATGGAAGGCAAGGATCCGCGCCACTGGCTGGCGATTACCGCAGCCAACGAACATTTCACGGCGATCTTCGCCGAATGGATGCTGCGCAATCACGACCGTCTCGATGGCAGCGAAGCCCGTCTCAAGACCATGTGGCTGTGGCACAGCGCGGAAGAATCGGAACACAAGAGCACCGCATTCGACCTGTACCAGGCGCTCGGCGGCTCGCATGCGTGGAGAATCACCTGGTTCCGCCGGATCACCTTGATCTTTCTCGGCGATACGCTACGCCAGACGGTGGAAAACCTGCGGCGCGACGGCACCTTGTGGAAGTGGAGTACCTGGAAGAGCGCCGGCGAATACTTGTTCGGCAAGCGCGGCTTGATCCGGCAGAGCTATGGGCCGTGGAAAGACTATCTGCGCCGCGATTTTCATCCCAGCCAGCAGGAGAGCGACCTGTCGCGGCAGTGGCTGCAGGACAATGCGCGCGAATACACGCCGGTCGGCGCATAAAACAAAACAGGCGCCTGAATGAAAACAGGTCCTGTGCGGTATGACGCCGCTCAGGACCTGTTGCATTGGCGAATCGCTGCTCAGTCTAGTCAGCCGCGCGAACCCGCGCGCGAGCGCGATATCACGCCATCCGCCGCCGAACGCGCCTGCTGCAGCACGTGCTCGGGCATCAAACGCAGCAATGCGGGAATGCCGAGCGCCAGCAGCGCCACATCATCGGTCAGGCCCAGCAGCGCCAACCAGTCGGGCAGCACATCGATCGGGCTCAGTACATACAAACCCAGCAGCAATGCCGCAAATTTGAACACCACGGGTGTCGCCGGATTACGGCAGGCATACCACAGCACAACGATTTCACGACCGACAGTCCGGAACAGGCGACCCAAACGCAAGAACATGGCAACACTCCATCAGGATAAGCACGCACATCGTGCCAGCAAGCTTAGGCCGCGGTCCGGGAGGAAAGTGCCATAGAAACTCGCATGCCGGCCGATGCACTGCGTATATGACTAAGTCTGACGGCGCGGCGCGAGATTGACCATGACCACGCCCAGCATCACCAGTGCCGCCCCCGCGACAAATCGGGGATCGAGCGGATCGCGCAGCAGCAGCACGCCGAACGCCACGCCGAACAATGGTGTCAGGAAGGAAAACACCGACAGCCGCGATGCCAAATAATTGCGCAGCATCCAGAACCACACCAGGTAACTGAGGAAGGCCACGATCACCGCCTGGAACGCCAGGCTGCCCCATGCGATGCTCGTCATTTCGATACCATGCCCCTGTCCGGCGGCGAGACCGATCGCGACGAGGATGACGCCGCAGGCGCCGAGCTGATAGAACAAGGTGGTCGCGGGCGGCGCTTCCGACAAGCTTGAACGCCGGATCAGCACGGTGGTCGCCGCCCAGAAGATACCGCCCAGCACGCCGAGGGCATCGCCGATCAGCATATTGGTCCAGTCCTGCCCCTGCACCGTGAAACCGTTTGAAAATGCCACCGCGATGCCGGCGAAGGCGGCGAAAATGCCGGCCCATTGCAATCGGCCGAGCCGCTCCCCGGCGATCAGCCAGTGCAGCCCGAGCACGGTGAAGATCGGCGCAGTGTAGAGGAATACCGAGATATGCGAGGCGGTCGTGTACTGCAGGCCCAGAGCGATGCAAAGGAATTCAAGCGCGAACAATACGCCCGCGCCGAGGCCGGGACCCAGTGTCCCGTCGCGAAACGACAGCTTGCCGCCGCGCACCACGATCAGCAGATACACCAGTGCCGCAGCCACGACCGAGCGCAAGCCGATCTGCATGACCGGTCCCATGTAGGGCGCGGCGAGCTTGACGGCCACCTGCTGCAAGCCCCACAGCACGCATAGCGTCAGCATCACGGAGACGGCGAAGGCATCGAGCGGTTTGCGGGCGGCCATCATGATCCTCAAGGCAAAGTGAACAGCTATTTTAAGCTCGGCAACTTATTTGCGTCGGCCACCGGCTATTTGCGTGACGTCACGTTTTTGCAGATGAGCCTGAACCTGTGGCATAGCGATTTCTCTAAGCTTGTCAGATAAACATTCCGGAGCACAAGGCCATGAGCGATCAACCAATCGATGCAGTACAAATGCTGACCGCCCAGCACAGGGAAATGGAAGCCATGCTGAAGCAGGTGAAAGAGGCCGATGAGGCCCAGAGGAAAACCCTGTTCGCGACGGCTGCCGACAAGCTCACCATGCATATCAAGTCGGAGGAAGAAATCTTCTATCCCGCCGTCCATCGTGCCCGCACCGAGGACGACCTGCTGGAATCGCTGGAAGAACACCTGTCGCTGAAGCGCCTGCTGGCCGACCTGCTCGACATGGATCCCACCGACAAGGCCTTCGAGGCGAAATTCAAGGTGCTCAAGGAGCAGACCGAGCATCATCACGAGGAAGAAGAGGAAAAACTGTTTCCGGCCGTATTGAAGATGATCGACGAGGAGCAGCGCAAGGCACTCGGCGGCCAGATGCTGGCGCTGCAGGACGAGCTGGCATTGCAGGACAAGCCGCGCGTCGAGGTCAAGGGCGAAACCGCTTCGGCCGCGCCGCTGCACTAATCTTCCCGGTTCCAGCCGGCTTGGCGGGGCTGCCTTCAAGCCGGCCATCGACCACGCCGCACGCAGCAGTCAAGGAGACGACATGATTCGACATCCGCTTGCAACGCTGGCCGCCATGCTTGCCGCGCTCGGCTGCCTCGGCGTTTCTCACGCACAGATGGGAGGCGGCAAATCCGATCCTTCGATCCGCACGCCGGCCGACCCGGGCATGCAAAGCATGCCGGACAAATCAATGAAGGCGCCGTCGAATTCCGGTATTGTCGTCGTGCCGCCCAAGACGGCTTCCGACGCCATGGTGACCACGCCGCCACGGCGGGTCGACCCGAAAATCGACGATGCGACTCCCGACATCGACAAGAAGAATGCCGAAAAGTCGCAGGAGAAGGATGCGAAGTAAGAGCAGTGTCCGCAGGCTGTCTTGGCCAATGTTTTCACAAGGAAATCCATGAAAATTTTCGCCCCAGCCATGCCGGCAGCGCTCGGCATCCCGCTGCTGCTGATCGGCAGCGCCATGAGCACCTTCAGCACCAGCAGCTTTGCGCAAGCCTCGAAGCTGCAGACCGAAGTCGTCGCCCGCGGACTCGAGAATCCGTGGGGACTGGCCTTCATCGACAATGGCCGCATGCTGGTCACCGAACGCCCCGGACGCATGCGCGTGGTGCAGGCCGACGGCAAGCTCGGCGCTCCTATTGCCGGCCTGCCGAAAATCGATGCCGGCGGCCAGGGCGGCCTGCTCGATGTGCAGGCCGACAGCGAATTCGCGCGCAACCGCACGGTGTACTTCTGCTATTCAGAACCGGCGCAGCGCGGCTCCGGCAATTCCACCGCGCTGGCTTCGGCAAAGCTGTCGGCCGATGCGACACGGCTGGAACAGGTCAAGGTGCTGTTCAGCCAGAAGCCGAAATACAGCAGCGATGCGCATTTCGGCTGCCGCATCGTCGAAACGAAGGATGGCAAGCTATTCCTGACGCTGGGCGACCGCTACCACCGCAAGGCCGATGCGCAGACATTGAACAACCATCACGGCAAGGTCGTCCGCATCAACAAGGATGGCTCGGTGCCGAAGGACAATCCCTATGTCGGCAAGTCCGATGCCCTGCCCGAGATCTGGAGCTACGGTCATCGCAATTCGCAAGGTGCCACCCTCGGTCCCGACGGCAGGCTGTGGACGCATGAGCATGGCGCCCAGGGCGGCGATGAAGTCAATATTCCGCAGGCCGGCAAGAACTATGGCTGGCCGGTCATCAGCTGGGGCCAGGATTACGGCGGCGGAAAGATCGGCGACGGCGAAACCGAAAAGGCAGGCATGGAGCAGCCGGCCTATTACTGGACGCCGTCGATAGCGCCGTCCGGAATGACTTTCCTGCGCAGCGACCGCTACGGCAAGGACTGGCAGGGCAGCCTGTTCGTCGGCGCGCTGAAATTCCAGTACCTGGCTCGGCTGGAGGTGCAGGGCGGCAAGGTGGTGAAGGAAGAGAAACTGCTGCAGGATCTGAAGCAGCGGATCCGCGATGTGCGGGAAGGGCCGGACGGCCTGCTCTACCTGCTGACCGATCATGACGACGGCCAACTGATCAGGCTGCGTCCGGGCGCATGAACTGCTGAACGAACCACGGCCTGCGCAGGCCGTGGTTCGGCGTCCTACCTTACTTACTTCGTGGCGCGCTCGCCGATGTAGGCCAGCGCCTCATCGACCTGGTCGATCAGGATGAGACACAGGTCGCCTTCCGACAAGTCCTTCAGCGCCGCATCGATGGCCACGAACTCTCCGCGCAGTTCCTGGACCTGCTTGGCGCGCTTCGCATTCGCCAAGCCCTCGCGCAGCAGCGCAATCACCTCGCCGTCGGCGCGGCCGCGCTGGCACTGGTCTTCGTAAAGAATCACGCTGTCGAAGGCATCGCCGAGGATTTCGGTCTGGCGGCGGATGTCGATATCGCGCCGGTCGCCGGCGCCGCTGATGACCACCGAGCGGCGCTTGGCAGGCATGCTGTCGATTGCGCTGACCAGCGCCTCGATCGCATCCGGATTGTGGCCGTAGTCTGCGATCAGGGTGGCGCCGTTGTAGGAAAACAGGTTGAAGCGTCCCGGCGCGCTCTGCGCATCGCTGACGAAAGACTTCAGGCCGGCTTCCACTACTTTCCAGTCGAGTCCCAGGCCCCATGCCGCGCCGATGGCTGCCATTGCGTTGTCGACCTGGAAGCCGATGGTGCCGTTGCGGGTGAGCGGAATATTGGCCAGCGGAATGCGGTGGATGCGCTTGCCTTCGGCGGCGACGATGGCATCGCCGTCGACATAGACCACGCGTCGGCCCTGCGCGCGGTGCGTCGTCATCACCGGGTGATGCACGTCCTTGGCGAAGTAGGTCACCGCGCCCGGGCAGACGGCGGCCATGCCGGCCACCATCGGATCGGCCGCGTTCAGCACCGCCATGCCGTTGGGCGCGACGTTCTGCACGATCACCCGCTTGACCACCGCCAGGTCTTCGACCGTGGTGATGAAGTTCAGGCCGAGGTGGTCGCCGCCGCCGATGTTGGTGACGACCGCGACGTTGCAGCGGTCGAAGCCGAGGCCTTCGCGCAGCACGCCGCCGCGGGCGGTTTCGAACACGGCCGCGTCGACATCCGGATGCATCAGCACGTTGCGCGCGCTGCGCGGGCCGCTGCAGTCGCCGGTGTCGATGCGCTGATCGCCGATGTAGACGCCGTCGGTGCCGGTCATGCCGACCCGGTACTTGTTTTCGGCGAGGATGTGCGCGGTCAGCTTGACGGTAGTGGTCTTGCCGTTGGTGCCGGCGACCGCTACCACCGGGATGCGGCCGTCGTCACCTTCCTTGAACATCGCGGAGATGATTGCTTCGCCAACCGGACGGCCCTTGCCGAAGGACGGCTGCAGGTGCATGCGCAGGCCGGGCGCCGCATTGACTTCGACGATGCCGCCGCCCTGCTCCTCCAGTGGCTTGATCACCGTTTCGCACACCACGTCGACGCCGCAGATGTCGAGGCCGACCATCTGCGCCGCTTCCACCGCGCGCGCCGCCATGTCGGGATGCACGTCCTCGGTGACGTCGGTGGCGGTGCCGCCGGTCGAGAGGTTGGCGTTGTTGCGCAGCACGATCAGCTGGCCGTTCGGCGGCACGCTGTCGGTGGTGTAGCCCTGCTTGGCGAGCGTGGCGCGGGCGATGTCGTCGACGCGGATCTTGGTCAGCGAAGTGGCATGGCCGTCGCCGCGGCGCGGGTCCTTGTTGACCTGCTCGATCAGCTGGCCGATGGTGTGCTTGCCGTCGCCGGTGACCTGCGGCGGCGCGCGGCGCGCGGCGGCGACCAGCTGGTCTCCCACCACCAGCAGGCGGAAGTCGTGGCCGGTGATGTAGCGCTCGACGATGACATCGGTGCTGATCGCAAACGCGACGTCGAAGGCGGCGAGCACTTCCTCGCGGGAACGGATGTTGACCGCCACGCCCTTGCCCTGATTGCCGTCGCGCGGCTTGACCACGACCGGCCCGTCGATCTCGCAGGCGGCCTTCCACGCATCTTCCGCATCGGTGACCGAGCGGCCGTTGGGCACCGGAACGCCGGCCGCATGCAGCAGCATCTTGGTCAGTTCCTTGTCCTGGGCGATGGATTCGGCAATTGCGCTGGTGCGGCTGGTTTCCGCGGCCTGGATGCGGCGCTGGCGGCTGCCCCAGCCGAACTGCACCATGCTGCCCTCGGTCAGGCGGCGATACGGTATGCCGCGCGCAACCGCAGCCTGTACGATGGAACCGGTGCTGGGGCCGAGGCGGATGTCTTCATCGAGCTCGCGCAGGCGGGCCAGCGCGGCGTCCAGGTCGAAGGGGCGATCTTCAACCGCGCAGCGGCAAAGCTCTTCGGCCAGTTCGAATGCGAGGCGGCCGACATCTTCCTCGGTGTATTCGACGATGACCTGATAGGTGCCGGTCTCTACCGTCTGCACCGCCCGGCTGAAGGTCACCGGGCAGCCGGCCTGCGCCTGCAGGCAGAGGGCGGCCGCTTCGAGCGCATGCGCCATCGACATCGGATGGCTGGGATCGGCGGGCTCCTGGAACTTGAGTTCGGGGAAGCGCGCGCGCAGCCGCGGTTCGAAATTCGTCAGTCCGTCGATATTGCGTTCGGCTTCATTGCACGATACGACCGCTTCGATCGACGTATGCCGGCTCCACAGGTTGGGCCCGCGCAGGGCGCGGAGTCGCGAAATTTCCATCAGTATGTTTCCTTGGTTGCCCGGCTGGCGCAGCAGTGCGGCCGGGCGTGTTGCTGCTTTTTTCTCATTGGGCTCCCGGCCGCGCCGCTGCGGCCCGGATGCCGGGTTCAGGCGCTGTAGTCGAAGGTTTCCACGCCGGCAAGGATCACGTCGGACGCGATGCCCAGCGCCCACCCGGCGCCGACCGCGGCGAGGATGTTTTCCACCACGTAGCCGCGCTGGGCCAGCCCCTTGATGCCAAGCGAGGAAATCTTCATCAGCGGCGTTTCATGCGCGCCGTTGGCGAGAACGATCTGGTCGTCGCGCACGAATACCGCCCGCCCGCCCTGCTCGCGGTGGCGGGCGACGGCATCGACATCGGGCGAAACGCTGAAGAAGATCACGCTGCCGTCGCACAGCTCCGCCATCTCGGCGACGCGGGAGTCGGCGCCGTTGAGGACCGCGACGCCCTCGGGCAGCACGATGTCGACCTGGGTGCGCGCGACCTTGAACATCTGGTCGGCGTCATCGATGTACAGCTCCGGCAGGCCGGCCTCGGGATCGATATTGGTGACCACGCCGACTTGGCAGCGGTCGTAGGCGATGCCCTCGGTGAGGATGGAGCGGTAGCCGGCTTCGAGCACGGCGGCTTCGACCGCGCGGTTCATCAGCACGCGCTGCGCGGATTTCCAGTTGGCGCAGTCGCCCTTGTCCATGCGGCGCTGGCCGAGGACCAGGCCGTCGCTGCCGGCGACGGCGACATTGAGTCCATGCAGCCGCACCAGGCTGCCGATCAGGCGCGACACCATGGTCTTGCCGCGACTGCCGGTAACGCCGATGATGGGAATGCGTCCGTTTTCCTGTTCCGGGAACAGGTGATCGACGATGGCGCGGCCGACGGGGCGCGGCTTGCCGCTGGCGGGCTTCAGGTGCATCAGCAGGCCGGGGCCGGCATTGACTTCGACGATCGCTCCGCCCTGCTCTTCCAGCGGACGGGAAATATCCTCGGCCACCAGGTCGACGCCGGCGATATCGAGGCCGACGATGCGCGCAGCCAGGGAAGCCGCCGCGGCGACGCGCGGATGGACTTCATCGGTGATGTCGAAGGCAACATTGCCGTGGCGCTGGATCAGCACCGTCTTGCCGGCCGGCGGCACCGAGTCGGGGCCGAGGCCCTGGCGCTCGAGCACCAGCAGCACGGTCGGATCTTCCTCGTAGGTAATCAGGTTGAGGGGAAATTCTTCGTTCTCGCCGCGGCGCGGATCGGTATTGAGCTGGGAATTGATCAGCTCCGTCACGTTCGAGACGCCATCGCCGACCACCGTCGCCAGCTCGCCCTTGGCGGCGGCCACCAATTTGCCGCCGACCACCAGCAGCCGGTGCTCGTTGCCGCGGATGAAACGTTCCACGATCACGCCGCTGCCTTCCTGCTCGGCCAGCCTGTAGGCGGCCTCGACTTCTTCGCGGGTATTGAGATCGGTGGAAACGCCGCGGCCATGGTTGCCGTCGGACGGCTTGACCACCACGGGAACGCCGATATCCTCGGCCGCATCCCAGGCTTCCTCGATGCGATCCACCAGGCGGCCTTCCGGAATCGGGACGCCGCAGGAAGACAGCAGGCTCTTGGTCAGGTCCTTGTCGCTCGAAATGCTTTCCGCGATCGCGCTGGTCTGGTCGGTTTCCGCGGTCCAGATGCGGCGCGAACGGCTGCCGTAGCCGAGCTGCACCAGGTTGCCTTCGTTCAGGCGCAGCGACGGAATCCCGCGGTCGACGGCGGCATCGACGATGTTGGCGGTACTGGGGCCGAGCGCGACCGATTCGGCCAACTCGCTCAGGCTCTTGACCGTGGCTTCGACGTCATAGGGCTTGTCCTCGATGGCGGCCATCACCATGTCGCGCGAGGCGAGCAGCGCGGCGCGGCTGACTTCCTCGTAGCGGGCGCGCACGGTGAGCTTGTAGACTCCTCGCTTCGAGGTTTCCCGCGCCTTGCCGAAGCCGGTCTGCACGCCGGCAAGATTCTGCAGCTCGATCATCACGTGTTCCATGATGTGCGCCGGCCAGGTGCCTTCGCGCAGGCGCTGCAGGAAGCCGCCGCGCTCGCCGACGCCGCAGTGATGCTCGATCAGGCCGGGCAGCCACGCGGTCAGGCGCTCGTAGAATCCGGGAAGGGTATTGGAAGGCGAATCTTCCAGGTCACCGATGTCGACCCATGCCTCGATCACCGGACGATAAGTCCATATATTCGGGCCGCGCAGAGACATCACATTGATGATCTCAATGGTTTTGTTGTTCATTTAATACGAGAGGCTAAGGGTAAATACCAGATTAAGGCCGTTGGTTTCCGGGGATTTTTAAACTGTCTCTCTCCGGCCGGTGTATGGATAACGCATCAAAAGGACGATAGTTTACTGAAAGCGCTAAAAAATTATCGGACAGAATCCGCTTGTTCAGAACAACATTATCGCCTCTCGGTATACTTGGCGCCACATTAGCGCCACAGCCGCACCGCCAAATTTACATTCTGCAAACAATTTATCGCCTGTTTGCCCTTTCTGAGCCTTAATGAACACAGCATCCCCCACGGCATTGCCTGCCAAGAGTGCGCTTCCGACCGCATGGCAACAGAAGCTGCACCCCCATCTACGCGATGGCGAAGCCGTCATTGCCGGCCTTGAACTCGATCTTGACCTGAACCTGCGCTTCGCCGCGGGCATTGTCATCGTGACCAGCCAGCGCCTGCTGGCGGCTTCCGACCTGGATGCGGACTGGCAGGAATGGTCATATCGACCCGACCTGGCGTTGGCGCATCACGACCATGCCGGCGTGGGCACCTTGGAATTGCATGACAGCCAACGCCGGCTCGCCGCCTGGCGTTATACGTTGGGTCATAACCCCGAGGCGCTGCGGCTGATCAAGCATTTCGGGCAGCAGTGCGATGCCGTGCTGAACGGACATGCCTTCAAAGAACCTGAACATGCGACCTGTCCCAGCTGCAAGGCGCCGTTGCCGGAGGACCAGGACGATTGCCCGATCTGCACGCGGGAAATTCATACCCCGCCTTCGACTTGGACTCTGTTTCGGCTGTGGCGTTTCGCCAAGCCCTACAAGGGCCAGCTGCTGCTCGGTTTCCTGCTGACGCTGGCATCGACCGCAGCGACCCTGGTGCCGCCCTACTTGGCGATGCCGCTGATGGACAATGTGCTGATTCCCTACCAGAACGGCCAGTCCATCGATGTCAATCTTGTCGCGCTGTACCTGTCCGGCCTGTTCGGTGCGGCGCTGGTGGCCTGGGTGCTCGGCTGGGCGCGCACTTACATCCTGGCGCTGGTGAGCGAGCGCATCGGCGCCGACCTGCGCACTTCGACCTACGAGCATCTGCTGCGGTTGTCGCTTGAATACTTCGGAGGCCGGCGCACCGGCGACCTGATGGCGCGCATCGGCTCCGAGACCGACCGCATCTGCGTGTTCCTGTCGCTGCACCTGCTCGACTTCGCCACCGACGTGCTGATGATCGGCATGACGGCGGTGATCCTGGTATCCATCAATCCCTGGCTGGCGCTGGTGACGCTGCTGCCGCTGCCCTTCATCGCCTGGATGATCCACGTGGTGCGCGACAAGCTGCGCCACGGCTTCGAAAAGATCGACCGGGTCTGGGGCGAAGTCACCAACGTGCTGGCCGACACCATTCCCGGCATCCGCGTGGTCAAGGCCTTTGCCCAGGAAAAGCGCGAAGCGGCGCGTTTCCGCGAAGCCAACAAGCACAACCTGCAGATCAACGACCGCGTCAACAAGGTGTGGTCGCTGTTTTCGCCGACTGTCACCTTCCTGACCGAAATTGGTCTGCTGATCGTCTGGGGCGTCGGCATCTGGCAAGTATCGAAGGGCCTGATCACCGTGGGCGTGCTGACCGCTTTCCTCGCCTACATCGGCCGCTTCTACACCCGCCTCGATTCGATGAGCCGCATCGTGTCGGTCACGCAGAAGGCGGCGGCCGGCGCCAAGCGCATCTTCGACATCCTCGACCATGTGTCGAGCGTGCCGGAGTCGCAGAATCCGGTGCACCTGCAGCGCATCGAGGGCAGCATCCACATCAAGGATGTCGGCTTCCGCTACGGTAACCGGGCGGTGCTGCGCGGCGTCGACCTGCAGATCAGGCCGGGCGAGATGATCGGACTGGTGGGCCACAGCGGTTCGGGCAAGAGTACGCTGGTCAACCTGATCTGCCGCTTCTACGACGTGTCGGACGGCGCGATCCTGGTCGACGGCGTCGACATCCGCTCGCTGCCGGTCGCCGAATACCGGCGCCACATCGGACTGGTGCTGCAGGAACCCTTCCTGTTCTTCGGCACCATCGCCGACAACATCGCCTACGGCAAGCCGAACGCGACGCGCGAGGACATCATCGCCGCAGCGCGTGCGGCCAATGCGCATGAATTCATCCTGCGCCTGCCGCACGGCTACGACTCGATGGTCGGCGAGCGCGGCCAGACGCTGTCGGGCGGCGAGCGCCAGCGCATTTCGATCGCCCGCGCGCTGCTGATCGATCCGCAGCTGCTGATCCTCGACGAAGCCACTTCATCGGTGGATACCAGCACCGAGAAGGAAATCCAGAAGGCGCTCGACAACCTGGTGCGCGGCCGCACCACGATTGCAATCGCGCACCGGCTGTCGACGCTGCGCCAGGCCGACCGCCTGGTGGTGCTGGACAAGGGCCAGATCGTGGAAGTCGGCAAGCACGAGGAATTGCTGGCGCGCGGCGGCGCCTATTTCAAGCTGTACCAGGCGCAGCAGCGCCAGGCGGAAAACGAAGGCTTGGTTGAGTTGAGCGAGGGCATTGCATGAACGGCTTCACACTGACCCGCAACCCTTTCGGCAAGCTGGTGTTCGCCTCGGCCGAAGGCACGCATGAAGGCGTGGTGCCGGTGCGCGCCTTCCCGATCGCGGCGCCGGACACCGGCATCGCGCTGGTGGACGCGGACGGCCATGAACTGGCCTGGATCGAAAAGCTGGCGGATCTGCCGCCGGCGACCCGGACGCTGCTGGAAGAAGAATTGAAAAGCCGTGAATTCCTGCCGGAGATCAGGCGCATCGTCGGTGTCTCGACCTTTGCCGTGCCAAGCACCTGGCAGGTGGAGACCGACCGCGGCAGCGCCAGCTTCGTGCTCAAGGGCGAGGAAGACATCCGCCGCGTCGCCGAATCGACGCTGCTGATCGCCGACAGCCACGGCGTGCAGTTCCTGATCCGCGATACGCAGGCGCTGGACAAGGCCAGCAAAAAGATCCTCGACCGCTTCCTGTGAGCGTTCAGGCCGCCGCAGCGACCTCCCGGAATGCGAAGCCGCAGGCTAGATGTGCTTCGCTTCCGCGGCCACCAGTACGCTGCAGCGGATCTTCTCCACCAGCACCGCATCCATAGCGCCGCGCCACCAGCGCATTGCGAACGGCTTGTGGCGCGAATGGCCGACGATCACGAGCTCGATGCAGAGGCGGTTGACGAGGTCGCCGATGACGGTCACAGGCTCGCCGACTTCGAGATGCGGCGTCACGCTCAGGCCGCCTTCGGTCAGCATCCTGCGGCCCGACTCCAGCACCTGCGCCATGGCGTCGCGTTCGGCGAGCTCCTCATCCATGGTCGGCACGGCGGCGACGAATTCACCGGCCAGGACGATCGGTGTCGGCGACACCACCGCAAGCAGATGCACCTGGGCGGCGGGCCCCGGCGCAAGCCGTATGCATTCCTGCAGCGCGAGCCGGCTTTCCGGCGTGCCGTTATAGGCGACCAGTATTTTCTGATACATGCTTGCCCCCTTAATTATGCGTGGATGTGCGCAATGCGCCACGAAGTCAAATTCTGCTCCCTGAGTTCATCATACAGCGCAAGCGATATTCGGCAATCGGTTTTGCGCAATATCACGCTGCCCGCGATATGGTCGGACTGCGGCTCCTGGCCTTAATCAATCCCGAGCCATTTCATGACAGGACTTGGGATTGGTATTACATCTTCTGCGCCAACGCCTTTTCAATGTCGGACACCAGCCGCTTGTCATTCGGCGTCACTCGACTGCCGTAGTTGGCTACCACCTTGCCGCTGCGGTCGATCAAGTACTTGTGAAAATTCCATTTGGGCGAAGCCCCCGTAAGCTTTGCCAGTTCCGCATGCAGCGGATTGGCATCCTTGCCGGTGACGGAGCTCTTGGAAAACATCGGAAACTTCACTCCATAGGTGTTGAAGCAGAAATCGGCGATCTGCTTGCTGTCGCCCGGCTCCTGGCCGCCGAAGTCATTGGAGGGAAAGCCGAGCACGACAAGGCCGCGCGGCTGATACTTGGCAAAGAGCTTCTCCAGCCCTTCGTACTGGCTGGTGAAGCCGCAGTAGCTGGCGGTGTTCACGACCAGCACCACCTGCCCCGCATATTTGCAGAGATGCTGCGGCGCCTCGTCCTGCAGCCGGTTGAAGCGCTGGTCCAGCAGCGCCGGGCAGGCATCGGCCGATTGGGCCAGGGCCGGCGCGGCCGCGCCGATCAGCAGGCCGCCGAGAATCAGGGTTTTGAGCATGGTCGTCTCCTCATTGAATATTCGGCAACTCGCGGCATTCTAAGCGAAAAGCAGTCCTGAAAAAGCCACATTAAGATGCCTTATGGAAATTTCTCGCATACACTGGAGCTTAATCGCCATCTTCCATGATAGGTAAAGCCGTCCCGGCCACAATAAGGATCTTGCCCGATGCTGAAAGTCGCTGTCCTCGATGCCAACGCGATCTCGCGCAACCTGCTCACCAGCGTGCTGATCGGCGGCGGCCATGATGTGGTCGGAGACGCCAACATCAGTGCGGCCGGGATGGCAGCCATGATCAAGCTGCAGCCGCAGCTGGTCTGCATCGACATCGGCACGCCGGATGACGAGGGCTTCGCCAGGCTCGACAACATCCGGACCAGCCTGCCCAAGGCGCTGGTATTCCTGGTATCGGGGAAAATGGAAGCCGCCACCGTGCAGCGGGCGATGGAGAGCGGAGTCCATGGATTCATCGTCAAGCCCTTCAACGGCGCGACCGTTCTGACCAGCATTCGAAACGCGATCATCAAGATCGCAAAACAACACCGTCAAGCCGCCACGTCAAATAAACCGGCTGACTGATCGCAAGTCCATATTCAAGCCTTTGCTGGCCGCAGCAAGGCCGTAACAAGACGTTACGGCAACTTCCCCGTGTGGCAACTCCTCGCAAACCCGCATGCTGCCTGAATTTGATGCGATTTTCCGCATCCAATTCCAATGCCTCTCAGCAATTTTTATTCCAGCTGGTAACAAAGTGTTAGGCGCGGTGTAGGAATAATCCGATACACACGACTACTGTACCGACATTGCTAATCATCCTCTCGCTGATTTCCGGCAGTCAGTTGAATGGACATAATCTCAATCACTGATTGCGACGTCGCAAACAAATTGCGGCGAAGAATAACCACCAATTATTTGAAAAAGGTACAGCAATGTTGACTTCGCACATGACCGACGTACGTTCCAACGGCATTTCCCTGGCAACACCTTCCCCGTCCGGCGCAGCATGGCAGCGCCAGGCCAAACTGTGGTCCAGCCTGAAGGAAGTGTGCGATCTGCTGCGCATCTCCGCGCGCATTACCAACGACGATTTCCAGTTCCAGCACATGCAGTTCAAGGCCGGCCAGCGCATCCACACCATCGGCCAGCCGTTCGACATGCTCTACATCGTCAACTCCGGCTTCCTGAAGACCGTGATGATCGACGAACTCGGCAACGAGCAGGTGCTGGGCTTCCCGATGAAAGGTGACATGTTCGGCATCGACGGCATTCACCGCAAGCAGTATTCGACCGAAACCGTGGCGCTGACCAACTGCGACGTGATCCTGGTTCCGTTCAAGATCTTCTCGACCCTGGGCCGCACCCACACCGAACTCGAAGCCGCCATCTACGGCGTGATGAGCCGCGAACTGGTGCGCGAGCAGGGCATGATCGGCACGCTGGGCTCGCTCAGCGCCGAAGCACGCGTGGCACGCTTCCTGGTTTTCCTGTCTGAGCGCTTCGCTGAAATGGGTTACTCCGGCTCGCAGTTCAACCTGCGCATGACACGCCAGGAGATCGGCAACTACCTCGGCCTGACACTCGAGACCGTGAGCCGCACCTTCTCGGCTTTCAATGCAATCGGCATGATCTCGGTCGACCAGCGCGCCATCGTGATCCATGACCTGCAATCGCTGCGCACCCTGCGCCGCCTGCCTCCGTCTCGCGTCCGCGCCAAGGCCGACAGCGCGAAGAAGCGCGCCGCCGCCGCGGCCCAGCCGATGGCCGCTGCCTAAGCAGCTTAAGTCACCTGGTCGCTAGGCAATCCATGTGCCAGCGGGTGCCCTTCCCCGAACATGGGCAAGGGCACCGCGATAGGCTCCGAAGCCTTCGGCTGTATTTTCCCAAGCATCTTCGAGCAGCGCATCGTGCCGTCCTGCAAACCGTCGCAGGTCGCGAACAGCTCCGCCACCCACTCCACGAATACCCTCACCTTGGCCGACAGATGCCGGTTCTGCGGATACACCACATGCAGCGGCGCGGGGTCGACGCACCATTCATCCAGCACGAGTTCCAGTTCGCCCGAGGCAAGCTTCGGCTGGATCGCAAACAGTGATGCCTGTGCGATACCCAGCCCCGACAGGCTGGCTTCCATATACGCATCGGCGTCGTTGACGGCGACGCGCCCCGGCACGCGGATCTGTATCCGTTCGCCTTCGCGGGCGAAATCCCATTCATAGATCTTGCCGGTTTTCGCGGAAAAATAATTGATGCAGCGATGCTGCATGAGCTCGTTGGGATGCTGCGGCCTGCCATGCCTGGCCAGATAGGAAGGCGCCGCGCAGGTGACGAAATGCAGCATGCCGACCCGGCGCGCGATCAAGCTGGAGTCGGCCAGCACGCCGCCGCGCAGCGCGCAGTCTATGCCTTCCTCGATCAGATCAACCAGGCGGTCGCCGCAGCCGATTTCCAGCTCGATTTCCGGATAGCGTTCAAAGAATTGCGGCAAGGCAGGAATGATCACGTGGCGGCCGATGCCGGTTGGCACGTCGACGCGCAGGCGGCCGCTGGGACTGGCCCGGTTGCGCGACAGGGACTCTTCCGCGTCGCGCACATCCGCCAGGATGCCGAGGCAGCGCTCATAGTAGGCGGCGCCGTCGGCGGTCACGCTCACATGCCGCGTGGTGCGGTTGAGCAGCTTGACCGCGAGCTCGGTTTCCAGGTTGCGGATGAGCGTCGATACCGTGGCTTTCGGAAGCTGCATGTTCTCGGCCGCGCGCGTAAACCCGCCGGCATCAACGACTTGCACAAAGACTTCCATTGCCTGCAATTTGTCCATGGGGATCTCCCTCAAAGCCAATGAACACAGGAAACCGCCTTGTGGGGAGCTCCCGCCAAAACAGCAATGTAACTCATCTTAGGCGAGTCTTTGTAACAGCATTCATTGTTCAGGAAGCCGAACAGTCAATTCACTCCATTGCTATTTATCCAGATTGCAGAACAACGCTATAGTCCGGCCCATGATGAACAATTGAGTAGCATGAGTCAACACCATGGGTTTGGAACAAGCCGATCTTCCGCCGGACTTAGAGGCACTTGCCGCGCAGGTGAAAATGCGCCGGCAGGCGGTCAAGGGCGCCCAGCGCGAACTCGCCACCATGCTCTTTCAGCCGCCGGCCGCCGCCGAGGGGCTCATCGTCTACTTCCCGGGCGGCGGTTTCATCGCCGATGAACTGGAAGCGTGCGAATTGTTCTGCCGCGTGCTGGCGGCGCGTGTCGGCTTGACCGTACTGGCGTCGAGCTACACGCTGGCGACCGAGCTGCCCTTTCCGGCCGCCGTGGAAGATGCGCATGCGGTGCTGTCCTGGGCCGGCCGCTATTGCAAGCGCAAGGGCTGGAAGTCGCCCCGTCTGATCGTGGCCGGGCTGGAAGCCGGCGGTAACCTGGCCGCCGTGTCGGCGCTGATGGCACGCGACCGTGGAGGGCCGGCGCTGGCGGCGCAGATCCTGATGATGCCCATGCTCGACCCCGGCCTGACCACTTGTTCGATGCGTACCGTGGCGGCACGGAACGGCGGCGTGGAAGCCGCCAATGCCTGCGCCAAGGCGTATCGTGGATACCTGCCGCATGCGATCGACCGCGCGCATCCGTATGCATCGCCGCTGCAGTCGAGCCGCATGAAGCACCTGCCGCCGGCGCTGATTTTGTCGGCCGACGACGATCCGCTGCGCGACGAGGCCGAGCATTACGGCGCCAAGCTGATCGCCGCCGGCGTACCAACCACCGTGCGCCGCCTGGCGCCGATCGCGCTCGACGATCCGGACGCGCGATGTAGCTGCGCGCGCAAGGAAAGCGCGCTGCATGAAGTGGAAAGCTTCATTGCCGGGCTCAGGGCCGACGTCTAAGGGCGAAGTCTAGCGCCGCAGCCTCTTGACCCTCCCATAAGGGAAGGCTGGATACTCATTACCGAATCGCCGCGTAGCACCGCGGCTCACCGCATTGTCAGTCCAAGGAACAAGAACATGAACAACATTGCCAACTTGACCACACTACGCCACCTGCCTGCCGCGCTGGCCCTGAGTGCCGCCGCCTTCATCCTGTCCGGCTGCGGCCAGCCTTCCGCCCAGGAAGCACCCAAGGCCGCTGGCGGCCCGCCGATCTCGGCCGCCGAAGTCATTGAAAAGCAGGTCGTCGAAACCCAGGAATTCTCCGGACGGCTGGAAGCGGTCGACCGCGTCGAGATCCGCCCGCGCGTCTCCGGCTTCATCTCGTCGGTCAACTTCAAGCCCGGCGCGGAAGTGAAGAAAGGCGACGTCCTGTTCGTCATCGATCCGCGTCCTTACCAGGCGGAAGCCAGCCGCACCGAAGCCGCGGCGCTCGCCGCCCGCGCCCGGGCGGACCTGGCCAAGCTGGAACTGGCGCGCGCTGAAAAGCTGGTGGCAGAAAAAGCGATTGCCCAGCGCGAAGCTGACGAGAAGGCGTCGAGCGTGAAGGAACTGGAAGCCACGGCGCGCGCCGCGCAGGCCGCCTACGAGTCGGCCAAGCTCAACCTCGGTTTCACCCAGGTGCATTCGCCGATCAGCGGCCGCGTCAGCAAGGCCGAAGTCACCACCGGCAACCTGGTGGACGGCAGCGTGATCCTGACATCGGTGGTATCGAGCAATCCGATCTACGCCAGCTTCGACGGCGATGAAGACACTTTCCTTCGCGTCGGCGCCCAGTCGCGCAACGGCAAAACCGTGCCGGTCCGCATCGGACTGGCCAACGAAGAGGGCTATCCGCACGAAGGCAAGCTGGAATTCGTCGATAACCGCGTCGATCCGGCCACCGGCAGCGTGCGCATGCGCGCCACCTTTAGCAATGCCGACAACGCACTTGCGCCCGGCCTGTTCACCCGCGTGCAGCTGGCGGACGGCGGCGGCCTGAAGAAGGCGGCGCTGATCAATGACCGTGCGGTAGGCACCGACCAGAACCGCAAGTTCGTGTACGTGATCACCGCCGACGGCAAGGCCGAATACCGCGCCGTCAAGCTCGGTCCGGTCATCGACGGCCTGCGCGTGGTGCGCGAAGGCCTGAAGCCAGGCGAGAAGATCGTGGTCAACGGCTTGCAGCGCGTGCGTCCCGGCGCGCCGGTCACCGCCCAGATGGTGCCGATGGATGCACCGCAGGCCAGCGGCAGCGCTCCCGGCAAGAGCGAATCGAAGGGCGAGCAGAAGGCGGAAGCCAAGGCCGACTCCGCTGCAGCGAAGTCCTGAGTAACCGCCCGGCGGCCAGTAAGCCGCCAGCCGGAACACCAAATACATTGCCGTCCCCCGGCGCAAGCCGGAGACCAGCGTCGACGATTCACCCCCAACACCGGTGAACGACGCTGGGAAGCGGCGCTTGTCCGCGCCGCGGCCAGGCAAACCTTATTTAATTGAACGCGAGAGCTTTCATGAACTTCTCCAGGTTTTTCATCGACCGCCCCATCTTTGCGGCCGTCCTGTCCATCATCATTTTCGTCGGCGGCGTGCTGGCCCTGTGCAAGCTGCCGATATCCGAATACCCGGACGTGGTGCCGCCATCGGTGGTGGTGCGCGCGGTGTATCCGGGCGCAAACCCGAAAGTGATTTCCGAAACCGTCGCCGCGCCGCTCGAGGAGCAGATCAACGGCGTCGAAAACATGCTCTACATGTCGTCACAGGCCACCTCCGACGGCGCGCTGGCACTGACCGTCACCTTCAAGATCGGCACCAACGTCGAGCAGGCCGAGACCCAGGTGCAGAACCGGGTGCAGCGCGCGTTGCCGCGACTGCCGGAAGAGGTGCGCCAGATCGGCGTCACCACCGTCAAGAGCTCGCCCAACCTGACCATGGTAGTCCACCTGTCGTCGCCCAATGGCCGCTATGACGATGTCTACCTGCGCAACTACGCTGTGCTCAACATCAAGGACCAGCTGTCGCGCATCCCTGGCATGGGTGAAGTCCTGCTTTTCGGCGCCGGCGACTATGCGATGCGGATCTGGCTCGATCCGCAAAAAGTGGCGGCACGCAACATGACCGCGTCCGACGTGGTGGCCGCGATCCGCGAGCAGAACGTGCAGGTAGCCGCCGGCGTCATCGGGGCTTCACCGTCGAAGAATGCGGAATTCCAGCTCACCGTCAATACCCAGGGGCGCTTGAAGACCGAGGAAGAATTCGGTGACATCATCGTGCGCACCGGCGCCGACGGTTCGGTCACGCACCTCAAGGACGTGGCGCGCGTCGAACTCGGCTCCACCGACTATGCGCTGCGCTCGCTGCTCAATAACAAGTCCGCAGCCGCCATCGCGGTGTTCGAGGCGCCGCAATCGAATGCACTGCAGCTGTCGGCCGACGTGCGCGCCAAGATGGAAGAGCTGAAGCAGGATTTCCCCGAAGGCGTGGAATACAACGTGGTGTACGACCCGACGCAGTTCGTGCGCGAGTCGATCAACGCGGTGATCCACACCCTGCTGGAAGCGATTGCGCTGGTGGTGCTGGTGGTGATCGTGTTCCTGCAGACCTGGCGCGCATCCATCATTCCGCTGGTGGCGGTGCCGGTGTCCATCGTCGGCACCTTCGCGGTGCTGCTGATGTTCGGCTTCTCGATCAATACCCTGTCGCTGTTCGGCCTGGTGCTGGCCATCGGCATCGTGGTCGACGATGCGATCGTGGTGGTGGAGAACGTCGAACGCAACATCCACAACGGATTGTCGCCGCGCGACGCCACCGTGCAGGCGATGAAGGAAGTCAGCGGGCCTATCATTGCGATTGCCCTGGTGCTCTGCGCGGTGTTCGTGCCGATCGCCTTCGTGGCTGGCCTGTCGGGCCAGTTCTACCAGCAGTTCGCGCTGACGATCGCGATTTCGACCGTGATCTCGGCCTTCAACTCCCTAACCCTGTCGCCGGCGCTGGCCGCTACGCTGCTCAAGCCGTCCGATGCGCCCAAGGACGCGCTGACGCGCGGCATGGACAAGGTGTTCGGCCGCTTCTTCAACTGGTTCAACCGCGTGTTCGGCCGCGCTTCGGTGCGCTATGAAAACGGCGTCAAAGGCGTGCTCAACCGCAAGGCGCTTGCGCTGGTGGTCTATGCGCTGCTGTCGGTCGCGGCAGTGGTGGTGTTCAAGGCGGTGCCGAGCGGCTTCGTGCCGGGGCAGGACAAGCAGTACCTGGTGGGCTTCGCGCAGCTGCCGGATGCAGCCTCGCTCGACCGCACCGAGGAAGTGATCCGCCGCATGTCCGATATTGCGCAGACGGTGCCTGGCGTGAAGGATTCGATCGCCTTCCCCGGCCTGTCGATCAACGGCTTCACCAATGCGCCGAACGCCGGCATCGTGTTCTTCGGGCTGGATGCTTTCGATCAGCGCAAGTCGGCGGAGCTGTCGGGGCCGGCGATCGCGCAGCAGATCAACGCCAAGCTCGGCAGCATCGAGGACGCGTTCATCATGGTGTTCCCGCCTCCCCCGGTCAACGGCCTGGGCACCATCGGCGGCTTCAAGCTGATGGTCGAAGACCGCGCCAACCTCGGCTACGACGAGCTGTACAAGGCGGTGCAGGCATTGCAGATGAAGGCATGGCAGACGCCGGAACTGGCGGGCGTGTTCTCGAGCTACCAAATCAACGTGCCGCAGCTGTTCGCCGACATTGATCGCACCAAGGCCAAGCAGCTCGGCGTGCCGCTGGCGACCATCTACCAGACGCTGCAGATCAATCTCGGCTCGCTGTACGTGAACGATTTCAACCAGTTCGGCCGCACCTACCAGGTCAAGGTGCAGGCGGATGCGCCCTACCGCTCGCATGCGGAAGACATCGCGCAGCTGAAGGTGCGCAACAACAAGGGCGAAATGATTCCGCTATCGTCGCTGATGCGGGTCAAGGACAGCTACGGCCCCGACCGCGTGCAGCGCTACAACGCCTACGTCTCGGCCGATATCAATGGCGGGCCGGCGCCGGGCGTCTCCAGCGGCCAGGCCCAGGCGGCCATGGAAAGGATCGCCAAGGAAGTCCTGCCCAAGGGCATCACCTATGAATGGACCGAGTTGACCTACCAGGAAATCCTGGCAGGCAACACCATGGTGGTGGTGTTCCCGCTGTGCGTGCTGCTGGTGTTCCTGGTGCTGGCCGCGCAGTACGAAAGCTGGACATTGCCGCTGGCGGTGATCCTGATCGTGCCGATGTCCATCCTGTGCGCGCTGCTCGGCGTGAAGCTGACCGGCGGCGACAACAATATCTTCACCCAGATCGCACTGTTCGTTCTGGTGGGGCTGGCGTCGAAGAACGCGATCCTGATCGTCGAGTTCGCCCGCGAACTGGAAGAGCACGGCCGCAGCGTGGTCGATGCGGCTCTGGAAGCCTGCCGCCTGCGCCTTCGCCCGATCCTGATGACATCGATCGCCTTCATCATGGGCGTGGTGCCGCTGGTGTTCTCTTCCGGCGCAGGTTCGGAAATGCGGCATGCGATGGGCGTGGCGGTGTTCGCCGGCATGCTGGGCGTGACGCTGTTCGGCCTGTTCCTGACGCCGGTGTTCTACGTGCTGCTGCGCACTTTCGCCAAGCGCTATGAAAAGAAGCCGGCGGCTGTACTGCCGTCCCAACCCGAGGGAGCCGTTTAAATGACGATGAACAAGATCATGACGATGAAACCATTCTTGCCGAAACTGATGACGCCGCTGCTGGCGGCACTCATTCTCGCCGGTTGCGCGGCGCCCGAGCTGCGCGCTCCCGAGATCGACATTCCGCAAAACTTCAAGCAAGCGGATGCGGCCAGGGCGAGCAACGAGGCTGAACTGGCACGCTGGAAGCCGGCCCAGCCGGCCGAGGCGCAGCCGCGCGGCGAATGGTGGAAAGCCTTCAACGACACCACGCTCAACCAGCTGATCGAGGAAGCCACCACGGCCAACGCCAACCTGGCCGTCGCGGCGGCGCGGGTCAGGCAGGCCCGCGCGATCGCCGGCATCGCCGAGGCCGACCGCATCCCGTCGGTCGGCGCCGGATTCGGCGGCCAGCGCGGCCGCACTTCGGCAGTCTCGCGCGGCCTGCCGGCAGGCACCGCCGTCTCTCCCGGCAACCTATGGCAGGGACGGCTGACGGCAAGCTACGAGGTCGACCTGTTCGGCCGGGTCGGCAACAACATCACGGCCGCGCAGGCCGATGCCGCCGCCAGCGAAGCCAGCTACCGCTCGGTGCTGCTGGCGCTGCAGGCCGACGTTGCGCAAACCTATTTCCTGATGCGCTCGGCGGATGCGGAACTGGCCTTCCTGAATGAAACCGTGCGGCTGCGCGAGGAGAACCAGCGCATCGTCCAGCGCCGCTACGATCTGGGCGATGTCGGCGAGCTCGATCTTTCGCTGGCCAAGACCGAGCTGTCGACGACGCGCTCGGAAGCGATCGCGGTTGAGCGCCAGCGCGCGCAGCTCGAACATGCGCTCGCCGTCCTGCTGGGCAAGCCGGCGGCCCGCTTTGCCGCGGGCAACAATCCCCTGCTCGCTTCGTTCGCACCGCCCGGCATTCCGGCCGGCCTGCCGTCGGCCCTGCTCGAACGCCGTCCCGACATCGCGGCCGCGCAGCGGGCCATGATGGCGGCGAACGCCCGCATCGGCGTGGCCCGCTCGGCGATGTTCCCTTCCCTATTCATTACCGGCGCCGGCGGCGGCGAGTCGGCAGACCTGTCCGACCTGTTCCAGTGGTCCAGCCGCACCTGGGTGATCGGCGCCCTGCTGAACCTGCCGATCATTGACGGCGGCCGCAACCGGGCCAACATCGCCCGCAGCGAGGCCGCCCTCGAGGAATCGGTGGCGAGCTACCGGCAAAGCGTGCTGGCGGCCTTCGCGGAAGTCGAGGACAACCTGGTGGGATTGCGCACGCTGTCCGGCCAGGCTCAGTCACTCGACGACGCGGTAGCCTCCGCGCGGCGCTCGGCGGAGCTGGCGGGCAAGCTTTATTCCGCAGGCCGCTCCAGTTACCTGGAAGTGCTCGACGCCCAGCGCAATCTCGCTGCCGTCGAACGCAGCGCGGTCCAGCTGCGCGGCGCGCGGGCGGCCACCACGGTGGCGTTGATCCGCTCGCTGGGCGGCGGCTGGTAAGTTTTCAAGGAGAGGCGCGGGATGGAAGACGCTGGATGCCGCCATTGTTTCGTTTTTCGAAATGATGCATTGCGTCATTTGCGGTTTTTCTTCTCCCGCGCGACGGATAGACTGTGCTTCATCGATGAGCACACAACGCAGTGCGACTCTCGAAGGACTCGAATAACACTGAGCCCGGAGTCATCAACCTTATTTAGTGGAGAAACAAAAATGAACGCGAAAAAACTGATTGCTGCTGTTGCTGTCTTTACCGCCACAAGCTCGGCGTTTGCAAGTGAATGGGTGGACTTCAGCAACTTCAAATCGACCAAGACCCGTGCCGAAGTCGTCGCTGAGATCGAGCAGGCCAATGCCAATGGCCAACTCGCACGTAACAGCGAATTCGTCGAATTCAAGAGCACGCCGGTCGCCTCGGGCAAGACCCGCGCCGAAGTCCGTGCCGAACTCGAAAGGGCCTATGCCGACGGCCAGCTCGCCACCAACGGCTCGTCCGAATTCGTGGAATTCGCCAACGTCGCTTCGAGCAAGACTCGCGACCAGGTGCGCCAGGAAGCCCTCGCCGCCACCAAGGGCACTACTGCCGCTGCAGGCGAGTAATCTCCCGGCCGTGCTGCAAGCGGACGCGGTCCTAGCATTGACAGGCAACCGCGTCCCCGGAATTGTTTGATGTAAAGTGTCTCCTCCACTCTCTCCAAGAGTTGGATTGTCGCCCGCAGGCCTCGTGCCCGCGGGCTTTTTTATTTTCCCGAGGATGCGTTCAATTTATTAGAGCGCATCCTCGGTGCAACGGAACCATCGCGCTTGCGAGGAATCTTTTGACATGGCCGCGACGATTGCCTCAAAATCGCGCCTCGAAGTTTCCACGATTTTTTATCAACCCTCTTTTCAGAAAGGACCGACCATGCCCGGACAGGCTAACCAGTATCTGCAGACTTAGCCCCGCGCATCGCTCGGGGCTACGGCGACAGCGCCGACCCGAGCCGGTCGTTTCATCCAACCCCGGCCAGGAAACCCGCCGGGGTTTTTGCTTTCTTGCGGACATGAAAGGTCCGCTGCGAATGCCTGCGGCTTTCATCAAGCAGGACACAGTACAAACGTACAAGAGCACACAAGAGACCAAAAGGACCATCATGCCCATCAAGCAAACCTTGCACAAAGGCCAGGTGCCGGTGCATATCTATACCGACGATATCGAGCACGAAGCCTTGCAGCAGCTGCTCAATATCGCGCAGCTGCCCATCGTTCACCCGCACGTTGCCGCGATGCCCGACGTGCATGCCGGCATCGGCGCCACCGTCGGCAGCGTCATTCCTACCCGTTCGGCGATCATTCCGGCGGCGGTGGGCGTCGACATCGGCTGCGGCATGAATGCGGTGCGCACCACGCTGAGCGCCAGCCAGCTGCCGGACAATCTCGCCCGCGTGCGCAGCGCCATCGAAGCCACGGTGCCGGTGGGTTTCGAGCAGCATGAATGGAACAAGGTGCGCGGCTCCCAGCATGCGCGCGTCGGCCGGCCGCTCAATGACCGCCTCGACCGCATCGTCGGCAAGCACGCCGGCATCATGAAGATGCAGCAGAAATTCGCGCAGACCTGGATCTGCCAGATCGGCACGCTGGGCGGTGGCAATCATTTCATCGAACTGTGCATTGATGAAGAGGATCGCGTCTGGGTGATGCTGCATTCGGGCTCGCGCGGCATCGGCAACGTGATCGGCCGCTATTTCATCGCGGCCGCGCGCAAGGACATGGAGCGCCACAAGATGCACCTGCCGGACAAGGACCTGGCCTATTTCAGCGAGGGCTCGACGCTGTTCGACGACTATGTGGAAGCGGTGGACTGGGCGCAGGACTACGCAATGATCAACCGCCGCGAAATGATGCGGCTGGTGCTGGACGCGCTGGAAAAGCACCTGCCGCCGTTCAGGCTCGACGGCGAAGCCATCAATTGCCATCACAACTACGTGTCGCGAGAAACCCATGGCAACGAGCGCCTGTTCATCACGCGCAAGGGCGCGATCTCGGCGCAGGAAGGGGAGCTCGGCATCATTCCCGGCAGCATGGGCGCGCGCAGCTATATCGTGCGCGGCAAGGGCAATCCGGATTCGTTCTGCTCCTGCTCGCACGGCGCCGGCCGCAGGATGAGCCGCACCGAAGCCAAGCGGCGCTTCAGCCGCATGGACCTGGAGCGGCAGACCAGCGGCATCGAATGCCGCAAGGACGGCGGCGTGATCGACGAGATCCCGGCCGCCTACAAGAACATTGACGAAGTGATGGCCCACCAGACCGACCTGGTCGAAGTGGTGCATACGCTGCGCCAAGTGATTTGCGTGAAAGGATAAGCCATGAAACTGACGATCAAGACTCTGAAGCCGCGCAATCCGCTGGTACCTGCCGCCAAGCTGCGCCAGGCCGGCGCGCATGGGGCGCACCAGGCCTCGCGCCGGGCGCGGCGCGAAGGCAAGCAGGAATTGCGCCGCCTGCTTACGGAACGCGGTTAATCTCCTACAAGTCAGCAACTTCGGCGCCGGCCTCGACTTCCGTCTGGCATGTCTCGCGCGGCAAGGCGATTTGAGGCTTACTCCTTTCGCGTTGATTTCGTCGATTGCGGCAAATCGACCATCACCGGCGCGCCCGGCACCGTGCAGCCGGTGGCGCAGCACTTGCCCGGCTGACGGTTCGCGGTGATCGGCCGGCGCGGATCGTCGACGATGCCGCGCTCCATCAGCCGCTCCACCAGTTCCACCTTGTTGCCGATCGGGTAATTGCGGTAAATCTCCTGCTTCATCGCCGCCGGCGAACCGCCGCCGTGCAGGCTGATGACCGAATACCAGCCGCCCTGGTAGGACGCGGTCAGGTCTTCGATGAAACGCGCCGCCTGGATGCGCTTGTCGTAGGGCACGTCGGGATTGGCGCGCAGCACGTCGGCCAGGCTGGCGGCGGTTTCCGGATTGTGGTCTTCGTCCGGTCCCGGCAGCGTGACGATCAGCCCGCCCGAAACATAATGCGCGATGCGGTGCATGTCGTAGATCTGGGTGGCCAGCAGCAGCTTGCCGATATTGGAAAATACCGCATCCGGCACGAAGGTCTTGGTCTGTGCATCCTGCGCCGCATATACCGAGGCGGCGACGCCGCAGGCATAGAAGCCTTCGGTGATCTTGATCAGCTCCACCATCTGTTCCCGCAGATGGCTTTCCTTGCCGGGATCGAAGCCGTTGGCCTCGCACATCAGCGCGCCGGCGCCGATCAGCAGGTCGCCGAAGCCGGCGCGCGCGCCGATGCAGCTGTGGCGGTGATGGGTCGCATAGTTGTAGGTCATATATCCGGAGTGCTCCCATTCGCCGGCATAGAACACCCGTTCCCAGGGCACGAATACCCGGTCGAAGATCAGCACCGCGGTCGACTGGCCGAACTTGTTCGAAAACAGCGCCGACTTTTCCCCGGGCCTGCCCGCAGGGCGAGCCACCATGGTGAGGCCGGGCGCATCGCAGGGCACCGCGCAGCAGACGGCGAAGTCGGCATCTTCCTGCGTCATGTTGCGGCAGGGCATGACCAGGAATTCATGCATGTAGGGCGCGCCGGTGACGATCGCCTTGGTGCCGGAGATGACGATGCCGCCGGCATTGCGCTCGACCACATGCACATAGGAATCCGGATTGGCCTGCTGGTGCGGCCGCTTGCTGCGGTCGCCCTTGGCATCGGTCATGGCGATGCCGATGGAGAGGTCGCGTTCCTGCGCGTCATGCAGGTAGTTCAGGAAATGCTGGCCGTACTGCGTGCCCTTGTCGGCATCGATGCGGTGCGTGACCTGATAGATGGCATTGAAGGCATCATGGGCGAGATAGCGCTGCGCGCAGCCGGTTTCCTGGCACAGCAGGCGCACCGCTTCCAGCTTGTTGAGCAGGTCGGCGCTGCCGGTATCGATGTGCAGCATGCGGTTGACCTGCCTTCCGCTGGTGTGCTGGGTCGCCAGCATCAGGGGCGCGTATTCCTCCTTGAGCGCGGTGTCGTAGGTCACGCCGAGCGCATTGATGCCGGGCGCGAAGGCCGGCTCGTCGGCGACCGATTCGACGCGCCGGCCGTCGAGGTAGATCGTGGGCTTGTATTGCCGCAGTGATTCGCGGTACTGCGCGGATGACATCAGCATGTTCGTCTCCTTGTCGTTTTGGCCGCGGCACCCTGTCCGACTGCAAGGCGGCATCGGCTGGATCTTCAAATCTCCGTCATCAATATGAACAATGTTCATTTTTCAGTCAAGCTGTTAAATCCGTCGGGCCGATGTGCTACATTTGCCTGATGAAAAAATCGTCATCGGAGAACCCTCAGGACGTGCTTCCCGGCATCGAAGAACCGCGCCTGCTGCGCCTGCGCGCCGTCAAGGACATGAAACGGCAGATGATCCTGGATGCGGCGCGGCGGGTGTTTGAGCGCGACGGCCTGCTCGGCGCCAACATGCGCGCCATTGCATCCGAAGCCGGCTATACCGCCAGCGCGCTGTACAACCATTACGCCAGCAAGGAAGAGATCTACGGCGACCTGCTGTCGCAGTCGCTCGACCGGCTATACGATGCGGTACATGCCGGCCAATCGGAGAAGATCGGCCCGGCGCAGCGCATCGAGCAGCAGGCAATGGCTTTCCATGATTTCTATCTCGACAATCCGCGCGAACTCGACCTCGGTTTCTACCTGTTCCAGGGCATGAAGCCGCTGGGGCTGACGCCGGAACTCAACGACCGGCTGAACCGGCGCCTGCGCGAATCGCTGGACGGCATCGAGGCCAGCCTGATCGCGCTCGGCTGCACGAAAAAGGCCGCCGTGCAGGAAACCACCTCGCTGTTCGGGCATTGCGTCGGGCTGCTGCTGCTGACCCATACCGGGCGCATCCGCATGTTCGGGCAGGACGGGCGCGCGCTGTTTGCCGTCTATGTGAAGAAACTCATCCAGCAGGTGAAAAAATGAACGGACTCTGCGATGCTTCCCGCTCGGTGCTGATCATCATCGACCTGCAGGAGCGGTTGATGCCAGCGATCCACGAGGGCGATGCGGTGGTGAAGAATGCGCTGCGCCTGGCGCAGACGGCGAAGCTGCTCGGCATCCCGGTGCTCGGGACCGCGCAGAATCCGCAGGGGCTCGGTCCGAACGTGGCCGAGGTGCATGCGCAGTGCGACCGGGTCTTCGCAAAAATGGATTTCGATGCCTGCGCGGAACCGGCATTCCTGGATGCGCTTGCCGGGGAACAGCGTGAGCTTATCGTCGCCGGCTGCGAAGCCCATGTTTGCGTATTGCAATCGGTGCTCGGACTGCTCGGGCGCGGCCATCGCGTGCGCCTGGTGGCCGATGCCATTGGCTCGCGCGTGCCGTTCAACAAGCAGATCGCGATGGAACGCGCCAGGGCTGCCGGAGCCGAACTGCTGACGACGGAGATGGTCTTGTTCGAATGGATGCGCAGCGCCGCGCATCCGAAGTTCAAGGACATGCTTCGGCTGGTGAAATAATTGATCTTCCTTCTTCGGACCAATTCACGCCCATGAAAATACAGATTGCCTCCGACCTGCACCTCGATCTGCTGCAGGAACAGTTTCCCGGTTACCGCGCGGTGGAGCATGCCGACGCCGACGTGCTGGTGATCGCCGGCGACATCCATCACGGCGAGGCCGCGATCGACGCCTTCGCCGACTGGCCGGTGCCGGTGATCTACGTGAACGGCAATCATGAGGCTTACCACGAGCACTACCCCGACCTGATCGCGCGCCTGCGCACTGCCGCGGCAAGAACAGGAGTGCATTACCTGGAAGGCGATGCCTGCGTGATCGGCGGCGTGCGGTTTCTCGGCTGCTGCCTGTGGACCGACTACCGGTTCAGCGAACTGGGGCAGGAAGCGGCGATGGCCGAGGCGGAAAAGATCCTGTACGACCACCGTCTGATCCGCACCGACGAAGGCTTGTTCAGCACGGCGGACGCATTACGCATGCATGAGGCTTCCCGCGCCTGGCTGGAAGCGAGGCTTGATGAAGCATTCGATGGTCCCACCGTGGTGGTCACGCACCACAGCCCGCATCCGAACTCGGTCCATCCGCGCTTCGCCGGCTCGCCGCTCAACGCGGCTTTCGTCAGCGATCTCTCGCCGCTGATGGGCAAGGCGAAACTGTGGATTCATGGACATGTGCATGACAGCTTCGATTATGACTTGGCGGGCACGCGGGTGGTCGCCAATCCGCGCGGCTATGCGCTGAACCGGCGGGCGGCGACGGAGGTTGGGATGATCGAGTGGGAGAATCCGATGTTTGATGCGCGGCTGGTGATGGAGGTTTGAGGTTTGCTCCCTTCGCCCCGTTCTGCCTTGCAAGCCAGAACGGGGCGAACGGTCGGGGATGAGGGTGGTTGCAAGCGCACCTGGCTTGGCAGGCCCCCTCACCCCAGCCCCTCTCCCGCGGGCGGGAGAAGGGCCGGGGATGAGGGCGGTTGCAAGGGCGAATGCCTTGATAGGCACCCTCGTCCCAGTCCTTGCACAGTGAAAAAGGACTCAAGCTTCCAACCTGCCCCGCTCCAACCTTAGCAGCTCGAGCATTTCATCCGCCGACAATTTCACCGCCGCCTCGCTGCCTTCCAGCAGGCTGTCCGCCAACTCCCGCTTGCGCTGGTGCAGTTCGACAATTCCCTCCTCCACCGTGTGCCGCGCGATCAGGCGGTAGATCGTCACCGGCCGCTGCTGGCCGATGCGGTGCGCTCGGTCCGAGGCCTGGTCCTCCACCGCCGGGTTCCACCAGGGATCGAGATGGATTACGTAATCGGCGGCGGTGAGATTGAGGCCGGTACCGCCGGCCTTCAGGCTGATCAGGAAGACATCGCCCTCGCCGCGCTGGAAGGCATCCACCCGGCGCTTGCGTTCGGCCATCGGCGTGCCGCCGTCGAGGTACTGGTAGCGGATGCCGCGCTCGTCCAGCCAGGCGCGCACCAGGCCGAGGTGATCGACGAACTGGCTGAACACCAGCGCCTTGTGGCGGTTCTCCAGCAGCTCGTCGAGCAGCTCCCCGAACACCGCCAGCTTGCTGCCCGCCAGATGCAATTCCGGCGCCACCAGGTCCGGATGGCAGCAGGCGCGGCGCAGCTTCATCAGCTCGGTGACGATCTGGATCGCCTTCTGCGTGCCGGGCATGTCGTCTTTTTCGATGCGCTCCAGCGCGCTGCGGCGCAGCGCTTCGTACAGCGCCGTTTCCTCCGGGCTGAGATCGACATGCCGCACCATCTCGGTCCGCGCCGGCAGTTCGGTCAGCACCTGCACCTTGGTCCGGCGCAGGATGAAGGGCTGGATCAGGCGGCGCAGCCGTAGCCGCGACTGCACGCTCTTGTGGCGTTCGATCGGCAGGGCGAAGCGGTCGTTGAACTGCTCGGCCGAGCCGAGCAGGCCGGGGTTGATGAAACGGAACAGGCTCCATAGCTCGCCGAGATGGTTTTCCACCGGCGTGCCGCTCAGGGCGAGACGAAAATCGGCCTGCAGCCGGAAGGCCGCCTGGCTGCGCTTGGCCTGCGCATTCTTGATCGCCTGCGCCTCGTCGAGCACGACCGTGTGCCAGCGCACGCCGGCAAAGCGTTCCGCTTCCTGCTGCAGCAGGCCGTAGCTGGCCACGATGACATCGAAGGCCTGCGGGTCTTCCAGCAGCTGCGCCCGCTCGGCGCCGCCGAACAGCCGGATCTTGAGCGTGGGCGCGAAGCGCGCCGCCTCATCCAGCCAGTTCAGGCAGACCGAGGTCGGCGCCACTACCAGCGCCGGCCCCTGCGGCGCGCGCTGCAGCAGCAGCGCCAGGGTCTGTATGGTCTTGCCCAGGCCCATGTCGTCGGCCAGGCAGGCACCCACGCCCCAGGAAGCCAGGCGCGACAGCCACTGGAAGCCTTCCAGCTGGTAGTCGCGCAGATCGGCGCGCAGGGTGCCGGGCAATTGCGGCGCATGCATTTCCAGCTCGCGCATGCGTTCCAGGTGATGCTTCCATTGCGCATCGGCATCGACAGCGCCGCATTCCGCCGCGAATTCCTCGAGCCCACCCGCAGCCAGCGGATGGATGCGCACCTCGCCCTCCTCGGCGTCATCCATCTCGGCCATGCCCGCCAGCTCGGCGATGCGCCGGTGAAGTTCTTCGGTGAGAGCGATGAAGCGATTGCCGTCGAGCGGAACGAAGCGGCCCGGTCTCTGCTGCGCATTGAACAGCAGGCTGCGCAGGTCGAGCACCGTTTTGTCGTCGATGCGCAGCTTGCCTTGGGCCGCGAACCAGTCGCGCTCGCTTTTCACGGTCAGGTGCATCTGCGAGGGTCCGGCCTCCGCCACCACGCGGAAGCGCTCGCCGTGCGGCCACGACAGTGCGATGCCGTCGCAGGCCTGCAATTGCATCAGCAATTCCAGGCAGGTGTCGGGCGAGGCGAGATACCAGTCGCCATGCGCGTCGACGGCTTCGTTCAATGCCGGGCAGCGCTCCGCCAGCGCGGCGGCCGCGGCCCGTTCGGCATCGAGAGCACGCCGCGCCTGCAATCGCCTGCCCTCCACTTCCGCGATCACCTGCTCGCCGCCCCTGCCCGGCTGATAGGCCGGGCCCTGCTCGCCGAAGGGCTTGACCAGGATCTGCATCTTCAGGCCGTCGCCGTAGGGAATCAGGTGCACATGCAGGCGCTCCTCGGCATCGACCTGCGCCGCTTCGGCCACGCTTGCATCGAGATCGGAATGCACTGTGACCAGCGTGGATACCGCGCCGACCGCGCGCAGCAGTTGTTCGCGCGCGTGCGCCGGCACCATCAGGTCGTTGTCGATGATGGCGGCGATCTGCCGGTGCTCGTCCCTGATGGAATAGATGCGCAGCCGCGCCGGCGTTTCCTTCACGATCATCACCTGGCGCCGCGACGCGCTGTCGACCGGCGGCTGCAGGCACAGGCGCAGCTTGCCGCCGCTTTCGGTTACCAGCAGCTCGATTTCGCCCTGCACAAGTTCGACGCGGGTGTCCGGCTGGTCCTGCCAGAACACCAGCGGATGGCCGACCAGGGCCTGCACTGCGCGGTCGTTGTCGATGTCGTAGCTCGCGCCGCGGTAGAACGACGTGCTGACGCCGATGGCGGCAATCACTTCGCGGTCCTGCGGCGTCAGGAAATCGGGCGCGTCATGCTCATCGCGCAGGCGCTTGAGTGCAACCGGCCTGCCGCGTCCCCATTGGCCGGCCGCATCGCAATGCTGCTCGCGCGGCTCGATCTCGACGGCATGGCGCTGCGCATCGTAGGCAATCAGCCACACCAGCCGGCCCGGCGCTTCGGTTTTCGGCGCGGCCGCGGCCCTGCGCAATTCCATCAGCGCTTCCAGCTGGCGTTCCCAGGGTTCCTTCTGTTCGAACCAGTCGCACACGTCGTCGAGACTATGCTGGCGGCGCAAGGCCACCGCCGCGTCGCTGTAGGCCTCTTCGCCGAGGCGCGCGAGCAGGCCGGCCGCCTGGGCCGCCACCCAGAAGTAGCCGTTGTCCTGGGCCCGTTGCTGCAGGGCGATCAGTGCCGCCTTGTCTTCGCCGGTGAGCGCCTGGCCCAGCCAGTCGGCCACCAGCGCGTGGAACAGCCGCGGCAGCATGCGCCGGGCGTGCGCCGCATCGAGCGGCGGCAGCGACGGCGTCTTCTGCGCGCCGGCCTGCACATCGTGCAATGCCTGCAGCACGTTGAACATGTGCAGGCTGCCGTACTGCGCATTGCGCCGCGCCAGCGGCAGGAAGGCATCGACCAGCTTGCGGTGGCGTGCATCGCCGGAACGCAGCATCGCCAGCACAAACAGGTAGGCCGAGGGGCCGTCGAGCATGATGTTGCGCTTGCCGGTTTCCTTGCGCAGCGACTTGAGCGCCGCCTCGAACGCCGTCAGCGCCTGCGGCTGGTCGCCGCGCAGCGACAGGATCGCGGCGCGCGGAAAGTCGGCCCTGACCGAGGCGCAGCCGTCGAGCAGCGCGGCGGCTTCGTCGAGCTGGCCGCAGAGCAGCAACTGCTCCGCGAAGGAGAGCTCGAGTTCGCCGGTACCCGCGAAGCCTTCGCTCAGTCGTTGCCGCGTCCAGTCGCGCAGCGGTGCGAAGGTCTCGGGCTCGTCCTGCGCATGCGCCAGCAGGCAAGCCATCGCCTCGTCCTGCACGGCCGGATGCAGGTGCGCGAACAGGACCGCGTCAAAGGGTTGTCCGAACAGCACGACATGCGGATGCAGCTGCCGGTATTCCGGGAAGCGGGTGCAGGTTTCCAGCCAGGGCGCCACCTTCTCCGGCGGCAGGCCCTGCAGCATCGCCATGCGCAGGCGCGCCAGCGCCTGCCGGTAGCTGCGCAGGAAGACATAGCCGTCGTAGGTGCGCCCGACCGGCGTTGCGCCTTCCACCGCGCGGCACAGCGCGCCGAAGGAAGCACTGTCGAGCGCCGCATGCAGCGCCGCGGGCAGCAGCGCATCGCGGCAGACATAGCCGTTGCCGGGCGCATCCTGCAGCAGCCCATCACGCTTGAGCGCATCGACCGTCGCCGCCAGCGTGTCGGCGGTAAAAGGCTGGCCGTCTTCGTCGGCGGCACCCAACGTGCGCAGGCATTCCAGCAGCCGCACCTTGCCGAGCGGTTCGCCATGCAGCGCCAGCAGCGTCACCAGCGTGCGCTCGGCCGGCGTGCAGGCACGCAGGTGGTCGGCCGCAGCGTCGTCGATCAACAGGTCAGGCACGATGGGCAATGAGTGGAAGTGAGCAAAACGGCATGGCGGAAGCGGTGAGCACTGGAAAAGGCATGACTGCATTTTACCGCCTGTCGCCTGTCGTCCGTGGCGATCGCGCGACGCATCCGCGGGTGCTAGCGGTCCAGTTCCTTGTAGGCGCGGAAGATGCCGTCGTTGTTGAAGGCTTGCCGGCGCTTGGAGGTCAGGTAGGCCTTGATGCGCTTGCGCGCGGCGACGCGTTCATGCAACGCCACCAGCAGAGGATATTCCGGCTCCAGCCGCTTCATGTTGCGCGGGAACGCATAGCGCAGGCCTTCGATCACCTGGAACATCGACAGGTCGGCATAGGTGATGTCCGCGCCGGCCAGCCAGTCGGCGCCGGCGGGATTGCGTTCGATGACCGATTCGAAATAGCCGAGAAATTTCGGCAGGCGCATCTGCGTGAAATCCTGGGCGCGCCGCAGTGCTTCCGGCTTCTGGTCTTCATAGTACAGGCCGCTGCCGATCGGGTGATGGGTGTCGTGCGCTTCGGTGACCAGGTCGGCAATGGTGAGCTGCAACTGATGTACCCACAGGCGGCCCGCTTCGTCATCGGGCGCCAGCCCGAGCCGGGGTCCGAGGAAGAACAGGATATTGGCCGTCTGCGCGATGATCTGTTCGCCCGCCTTCAGGAACGGCGGCGCGAACGGCAGCTGCGCGAGTTCCGGGCTTTCCATCAGCCGCATCATCGCCGACATGCCCATGCCGCTGCTTTCGGCCCGGCGGCAGGCATCGACATAATCGGCGCCCGCCTCTTCCAGCGCCAGGCGGATGAATTCGCCGCGGCCCTGGATGCCGGGCCAGTAATACAGTTCGTATTGCATGCGTCGTTCTCCTGTTTTCGGTTTTTCCAGTGTTGCCGCTGCAGCAATGCGGATACCTTGAAAATGCGCGGTCCATTGTAGGCAATCGTCCCGCCGCGATGCTGGGGTAAAGCAAAGGCTCGGGGAAAACACGCTGCCGGCAGCAAGCTTGCCCGGTGCGTCGTATCATGGCTGAACAACAAGCCATGGAGGATGACATGAGCGAAAACGCAGACGAAAACGCAGGCGAAAACATGGGCCAAGACGCAAGCCCGCCGGACTGGCGCGACAACGGCGTACGCGTGGTGCCCGGCAACAACCTCGACACCAACACGCCGCAGACGCCCGGCATGAACCGCGCCGCCGCGATCAATTACGCGCGGGTCGGCGCGCAGAAGCTGTGGGCCGGCACGGTCACCATTCATCCGAATGCGAAAACCGGTGCCCATCATCATGGCGCGCTGGAAAGCGTGATCTACGTAGTGCGTGGCCGCGCCCGCATGCGCTGGGGCAATGAACTCGAATACACCGCCGAGGCCGGTCCCGGCGATTTCATCTACGTGCCGCCGTATGTGCCGCACCAGGAAATCAATGCGAGCGAGAATGAAGCGCTGGAATGCGTGCTGGTGCGCAGCGACAACGATGCAGTGGTCATCAACCTCGATATTGCCGCAGTGGAAAAGCCGCAGGAGGTGCATTGGGTCGATCCGATCCACAAGCATCCGCATCCTTGAATCGGAGCGGCCGACAATTTCGCGGGATGTGCGGCCCCATGTTGCCATTCTTCCCTTTTGCCAGAACGTTTTGCCCGCAGATAAGTCTGATCCAGTCGGGTGTTTCCGGAGCGCATGACCAGACCCGTGCCGCTCCGTTCACCCCGCCTTCCTTGACCGATCCTGCTGACTGCTTGCCCAAATGGCTTTCAAATTCGCTTCTTCACGCTTCGTCCAATTTATCCGCCGCCGCGCCGTATCGATTGCCGCCGCGTCCAGCCTGCTATCGGTGCTGGCCGCCGCAGGCTGCGGCCAGCTTGCGCACAAGGAGCGCGAGCTGACCTTCCGCGTCGAACCCGGCACCGCGAGCTGGTACAGCGGCCTGCCGGACGGCGTGGTCGAATCCAACCTCGTCGTGCAGTCCGACGGCAAGAGCCAGAACCTGCATACCTGGTGGTGGCCGGCCGAAAAGAAGGATGCGCCGGCGGTGCTTTACCTGCACGGCGCTCGCTGGAACCTGACCGGCCAGCTGTTCCGCATCCAGCAACTGCATGATTTCGGATTTTCGGTGCTCGCGGTGGACTACCGGGGCTTTGGCAAGAGCGACGGCGACCTGCCCTCGGAACGCACCGTGTACGAAGACGCGCAGATCGCCTGGCAGCACCTGGCGACCCTGCAGCCCGATGCGGGCAAGCGCTTCATCTACGGTCATTCGCTGGGCGGCGCGGTCGCCATCGACCTGGCGGCGCATCTGGCGGGAAGTGCCGACGGAAGCACCGGCAAGGCGGCACGGACTGAGCAATCCATGCCCCCTGCCGCAAAAGGCCTGATCGTGGAATCTTCGTTCACCTCGCTGGCCGACATCGCACGTTCGCTCACTTATCCCTGGCTGCCGCTGCAGCTGCTGCTGTCGCAGAAATTCGATTCGGTCGGCAAGATCTCGCGTGTCGGCATGCCGGTGCTGATCGTGCACGGTTCCAGCGACCGCTACGTGCCGTCGCGCTTCAGCGAAAAGTTATATGAAGCGGCTGGCGGCAAAAAGAAGCTGATCCTGGTGGAGGGGGGCACGCACAACAACAGCATGCGGCTGGGCGCGACCGAGTATCGGCAGGCGTTCGAGGAATTGTTCGGGTTGGCGCCGGATCCGGCTTGAACGCTATTGTTTTGGGCACACAACAAACTTGGTATTTTGACATTGGAATGTTGTTGTTGCTGCAATCGCCCTGATAAGCTCCAAGATGCGTCGAATCCGATGCAAGAAATCTTTTAAAGGGTCCATACATGACTATGCGCTGGCAATTGCTGGCAGGCCTGATTCTTCACGGTCTCGCGCAAGCGCAAGATGCCACCTACTATCAGGCCCCCGCTTTCAAGCCGCCGGCTGTTGCCAAGATCGAAGTCGACAAGTCCTCGCAGAAAAGTGATGTGGGCGGTGATGAAAACTGCTCGAGTTTCGTGATGACGCCGATGCTGGTGCGGCAATTTTTTCAACATGCGAAGGCAGTGTCCGAACATCGCCGAATGCATGAACTCGACTGGTCGGCATGCCATGCGGAAGGGCGAGTGACGTTCGTCGATGGACAGAGCGGGGCCTGGATGATCACGCGTTATGGCGTCGGTGCGTTGACGCTGTCCAGCGGCCGATTCAAGGACAAGACGATATTTCTCCTCTGCGTGAAATGCGAGGAGTGGAATCGCTGAGACATGTGCCAGCCTTGCTGGTACATGTCTCAGTCAAGAGTATCGCTACAACACCTGTCCCTCACGGGGACAGGTACAGCAACTGATGAATGCCCCGCTTACTTCGGCATCAGCACCGTATCGACCACGTTGATCACGCCGTTCGACTGGACCACGTCATAGGTGCTGATGTTGGCGGCGCCGCCCTTCTCATCCATGACCTGGATGTTGTGCATGCCGTTCATCACGAACATCAGCTTGCCGCCGCTGGCGGTCGCCAGCGAAGCCTTGCCGTTCTGCTTCTTGATCTCGGCCTGCAGCGCCTTGAAATCGTATTTGCCCGGCACGACGTGGTAGGTCAGCACCTTGGTCAAGGTTTCCTTGCTCTCCGGCTTGACCAGCGTTTCCACCGTACCGGCGGGCAGCTTGCCGAAAGCCGCATTGGTCGGCGCGAACACCGTGAACGGACCTTTGCCCTTGAGCGTGTCGACCAGGCCGGCAGCCTTGACCGCAGTGACGAGCGTGGTGTGGTCGGCGGAATTGACGGCGTTGTCGATGATGTCCTTCGACGGCAGCATGCTTTGTCCGCCGACCATCACGGTGTTTTCCGCAATGGCGAACGGCGCGGCGGCGAGAGTGGCGAGACCGGCGGCGATGACGAGTGACTGGGCGAGTTTGCGCATGATGTGTACTCCTTCGTGATTAAGTGTTTTTTGAGACTGCGAAGGGATATACGCGCCCGCCTCGCAAGCGGATTCAAGAATTTTTCAGGAAGTGTTGCCGGTGCGGTTTTTAGAATCGCGCAATGCTGAAAGGCGAAAACACGCGATGCCGAATTGTTCGCGCGTGGCTTGCGCGCTCCGGGGGCTTCGCCAGCCGCAAATTCAAACACGTCGCGGCGGACGATACTGGCAAGCCCGTCGAAAGCGGTGCACACTGGCGTGACGTCAATCAATGGAACACGATGAATGGAACACGACAAGGCCGATCTCGAAGCAATCAGAACGATGCTCATCCGCTTCCGCGATGAACGCAACTGGAAGCAGTTTCACAACCTGAAGAACCTGATCATTTCGCTCAATCTCGAAGCGGCCGAGCTGCTGGAACTGACGCAGTGGAAATCCGACGAGGAACTGCTGCGCCTGTCTTCAACGGATGCGGGTTTTCGTGAACAGCTCGCCGACGAATGCGCGGATGTGCTGCTTTATCTGCTGCTGGTGGCGGGGGAAGGCGGCATCGATCTGCTGAAGGCCGCGGAAGACAAGATACGAAAGAATGCGGAGAAATATCCTGTCGATCAATCGTATGGCTCGGCGGCGAAATACACTGAGCTCAAGCAGCGAAGCCGTGCGGACAAGAGCTGATTGATCCGGCATGTAACATGATGCATGTGAAATGACCCATGCGAATGCATCGACTCGCCGGCCGATCAAACGCATTTATCTTCATCGATTCCGGGCCGGCGCGCAAGCCTCGAATGCAGCATAAGTGTCAATGTGGCATTGGAGGAACAGCTCTTTTAATGGAAATCAAAGCCGGCTCAGTTCGACATCGGCGCCGCGAAGAGTGCGATTAATCTCACTGAACCCCAAACGGGGATTCATCATTATTCGCTTCGAGGTGTCACATGAAATCAGGGATTCAAGGCTTTATCGGTGCATGCATCTGTGTTCTGCTGGCTGGCTGCGGTGGCAGCGAGCCCACCGCTTCTTCAGGTTCTTCCGCAAGCCTGCCCTCCACCGTCGCCGTGAGCGGCAACGAAACGGCAACTTCGGCAACTTCGCCATCTTCCGCGCAAAGCCGTACCGCGTCGGAATCCTTCTCCGCCATGCTGGTCGATGCGCCGGCCGACGGCGGCGCCCCCAAAGGTACGGTTCGCCTGCAGGTCCGCGGCAGCGGCCTGGAGAACGTCGAGCTTCTGCCGACCGGCAGCTACACGCCCAAGCTGGGCATATTCACCGTTTCAGCGGACAAGACTTCCGCATGGCTGGATTTCGATACGACCTCGCTGCCGAACGGCGTGCTTCTCGCCCGCATCGTGGCCTTCAGCGCACCGGCCGGCCAGGGCGGCATGGCGGTCGAAGTCATGCCGACCCGCCGCTGGGAACTGTTCAATGATCCCCAGCCTGCCTTGCAGGGCGCGATCCCTGCTGCTTTCTACATGCCGCAAGTCTTCCTGACGATGGCCGACCTGCCGTATGTCAATCCGCAGCCCTTGAGCGACATGATGGCCCTCGGCGACGCTGCCTACCAGCAGATGCTGACCAGCGACGGCGAACGCGTCCGCCAGACGCTGCGTAGCTACCTGCCAGCGCATGTCGTCCTGATGCCGGCACCGAGAGGCTTCTCCGGTCCGTGGGATTCATGCCTGCAGTCGCTCGGCGCATCGGCTTGCCGCATCGCCATGAGCTCGATGATTTCGGTCATGAACAACAAGCCGCATTGAGCAGCGTTGAATAGCATTGAACTACGTTAATCCTGTTCATCGCTCCATCCATGGAAACGGCATCGGAGGCCGCTCCAGCATGAAAAACCGGGCCATGCGCGCAGCACGGCCCGTGTTTGGCAACACAGTCGTACGAACCGCGGCATGGGCTTTATAATTTCCACTTTCTCAGCGAAGGAAATTCCATGCCCTCCCCTCTGCGCCGCCTGTCCGCCCTCATTTCCTTAAGCCTTGCGATGGCGGCAGCGCCCTCCTTCGCACAGATCAAGATCGGTGTCACCATCTCTTCCACCGGCCCCGCCGCCGCCATCGGCATTCCGACCAAGAATGCGATGCTGCTCTGGCCCAAGGAAATCGCCGGCCAGAAGGCCGAGTACATCATCCTCGACGATGCTTCCGACGTCACCAACGCCACGCGCAACATGCGGCGCCTGACGGCCGAGGAAAAAGTGGATGCGGTCGTCGGCCCGGTCACCACGCCGAATGCGCTGGCGATGCTGGACATCGCGGCCGAAACGGAAACGCCGATGATCGCTCTGGCCGCATCGGCCGCCATCGTCGAGCCGATGGATGCCAAGCGCGCCTGGGCATTCAAGATGCCGCAGAACGACTCCCATATGGCGACCATCATCACCCAGCACATGTCCGACAACGGCGTGAAGACGGTCGGCTTCATTGGCTTCGCCGATGCTTACGGCGAAGGCTGGTGGCGCGAGTTTTCCAAGGTGGCCGAAATCCGCAAGCTCAAGATCGTCGGCAGCGAGCGCTATGCGCGCACCGACACCAGCGTCACCGGGCAGATCCTCAAGCTGATGTCGGCGCAGCCGGATGCCATCCTGGTGGCGGGTTCGGCGACGCCGGCGGTGCTGCCGCAGAAGACGCTGGTCGAACGCGGCTACAAGGGCCGCATCTACCAGACCCACGGCATCGGCACGCTGGATTTCCTGAGGGTCGGCGGCAAGGATGTGGAAGGCACCTTCTTCCCTTCCGGTCCGGGCGTCGTGGCAAAGACTTTGCCCAATTCCAACTCCATCAAGAAGACCGGCATGGATTTCCTGCGTCGTTATGAGGCGGCCTATGGCCCCGACACCATGACGCAATTCTCGGCCGACGCCTGGGGTGCTTTCCTGCTGCTCGAGAATGTGATGCCGCAGGCGCTCAAGGCTGGCAAGCCCGGCACCAAGGAATTCCGTGCCGCGCTACGTACGTCGATCGAGAACACCAAGAACCTGATGGTGCCGCAGGGCGTGATCAACATGAGCCCGAAAGACCACGTCGGTCTGGATCAGCGTTCGCGGGTGATGGGTCGGATCGTCAATAATAAATTCACCTACGCCTACGGCGGGGAATGAGTTAGGCGGGATGCGGCGGACATGTAACGATGCGCTTGCCTTGGTTCGACCGCATCCCGAATCATGTTGAAACTCTATGAGCACTAGAGCGTTTTCACCCTGACCTGCCTGCCGATCCCGGACAGATTGCCGCCGGCACTGCGTTGTGACTCCTTGCCATGGCTTGGCCATGTCGCGTCCTCATGCCTTGTTCCAGCGGCATTCTGCCTCGGCCTCGACTAGGCCGGTCAGGGCGAAAACGCTTTAGCCCGATGGAGGATGAGCTTCCGTCGGCATTCGCCTTCTTCGCACTCCATTCCTGATCCGGGGTTCACAGCAAACCGCAAGCAAAAGCATGCCATTCGCCAGCAGTAGCCAATAGAGTTCGATCTGTGTGCGCGACAGTACGGGCGCGGCATGGGCATCACCGTGGTTCGGCGGATAAGTTGCCAAGGAATGGAGCGTCAGTCCGATACATGCTGCCAGCGTGATACCGAGTATGGGTCGCGCCGCGAACGCCCGGAATGCCAAGCCGAGAAACAGCACTGCCATCCCGCCGCATGAGATCCAGAACAAGAGCCGATCAAATGTGCCGGCCGACCAATGCAGGCTGATTGTGTCCTCGACTTCGACATAACCGCCGAAGACAAACAGAGTCAGCAGCGAGACGAGCAGCAAGCAGCATATGCTCAAGATGCGAAATGCCATGGCTGTTTAAATCCTGATGCTGCAGGTGTTTGCGTGCTGAAGCTTCAGATGGGAGAGGGCCTGCCTTGCCCTGGCAAAGCCGGTCAGCCATGACATTTTCAGAATGCCGGTATCGAAACGCTTGCGCGAAACCGCCCGAAAGTCGGTCCTGCCTGATCTCCATGAGGACGGCAGAACGAAGGAAGGGCTGTTGAACCATCGTGTCATCAACCTGGCACCAACGCCGGCGTTCATGCCGACCATGACGCCCGGCATTTCGATCAACTGAAAATTCCTGAGGCATGCTTCGCTGGACTGTGCCGTTGTGGCGGCCTCGGTAGAGACGACGCGCATGACGCTCGCATAGGTATCTCGCACTGCCTCGCTAATTGCCATTGCCATTCCTTTAACAGATGGAAGTTTAAGCATAGCAAAATGATTGACATTAATTCAACATACTTCCTTCGTCACGTTGCACATCTACTGAAATTGCCAAGGTGCGATCAACTCGATTCATTTCACCGGCTTTGCAATGAAAAAGAGCCAATCGACAGACGATTGGCTCTCCATGTCCCACTGCATCTCCGGCTCAGGCACGCATTGGCCTAAGCCGGCGCCTGCACGGCACCTTGCAACATAACGTCAAACGTCAATATTCCCCGCCTGCAGCGCATTCAACTCAATGAACGCCCTTCGCGGCTCGACGTCGTCGCCCATCAGCGTGGTGAAGATCTGGTCGGCGGCGATCGCATCCTCGATCTGCACCCTCAGCAGGCGGCGCACGGCCGGGTCCATCGTGGTTTCCCACAGCTGCTCGGGATTCATTTCGCCCAGACCCTTGTAGCGCTGCTTGGAAACGCCGCGCTCGGCTTCGTCTCGCAGCCATGCCATCGCTTCATGGAAATCGCGGATGGCGAATTCCTTGGCCTTGTCGCCCTGGCCGCGGCGCACGATCGCGCCCGGGCCGATCAGTCCCTTGAAGGTGGCGGCGGCGCTGGACAAAACCTGGTAGTCGGGACCATGGACGAAATCGGCATCGATGGTGCTGATCTTCAGGTTGCCGAAGTGGCGGCGCTGGATGCGCAGCATGTGCTTGTCGGACAATTCGTCGGACTTCACCAGCACTTCGACGTCGGGGTCGTTAATGGCTTTGGTGAGCGATGCCGCCGAGGCTTCGGCATTGGCCACATTGTCGAGGTTGAGCGTCACGCCGGTCATGATTGCCGACAGTGCCGCATCGTCGACCGCGCGCGACAGGCGCATGATGATGGCATTTGCCGTGTTGTACTGGCGCACCAGTTCCGCCAGCGCATCGCCGACGATGGCCTGGCCGTTCTCGGTCGGGATCAGCGCGGCATCGTTGAGCGCGATCTGCATCATGTACTGCGCTTCCTCGATATCGTCCTTCAGGTAGCGCTCGTCGCGGCCGTGCTTGACCTTGTACAGCGGCGGCTGGGCGATGTAGACGTGGCCGCGCTCGACCAGCTGCGGCATCTGGCGATACAGCAGCGTCAGCAGCAGGGTACGGATGTGGGCGCCGTCGACGTCCGCGTCGGTCATGATGATGATGCGGTGGTAGCGCAGCTTTTCCACGTTGAATTCATCCGGGCCGATGCTGGTGCCGAGGGTGGCGATCAGTGTGGTGATCTGCTCGGAGGACAGCATCTTTTCGAAGCGGGCCTTCTCGACGTTGAGCACCTTGCCGCGCAGCGGCAGGATGGCCTGGAACTTGCGGTCGCGGCCCTGCTTGGCGGAGCCGCCCGCGGAGTCGCCCTCGACGATGTAGAGCTCGCACAGCGCCGGGTCCTTTTCCTGGCAGTCGGCCAGCTTGGCCGACAGGCCGAGGCCGTCCATGATGCCCTTGCGGCGCGTCAGTTCGCGCGCCTTGCGGGCAGCTTCGCGCGCCCGCGCGGCTTCGACGATCTTGCCGCAGATGATCTTGGCATCGTTCGGCTTTTCCATCAGGTAGTCGGTGAGCGTCTTGGCGACGATTTCCTCGACCGGGCCGCGCACCTCGGACGACACCAGCTTGTCCTTGGTCTGCGAGCTGAACTTCGGCTCGGGCACCTTGACCGACAGCACGCAGGTCAGGCCTTCGCGCATGTCGTCGCCGGCGATTTCGACCTTGGCCTTCTTGGCGAAGTCGTTTTCCTCGATGTACTTGTTGATGACGCGCGTCATCGCCGCGCGCAGGCCGGTCAGGTGGGTACCGCCGTCGCGCTGCGGAATGTTGTTGGTGAAGCAGAGCACCTGCTCGTTGAAGGCATCGTTCCACTGCATGGAGACGTCGACGCTGATCAGCGTGTTCTGCTCGGACATCTTTTCGCCGGTGGCCTGGAAGACCGTCGGGTGCAGCACGGTCTTGGCCTTGTTGATGTATTCGACGAAGCCGCGGGTGCCGCCTTCAAATGCGAAATCCTCTTCCTTGCCGTTGCGCTGGTCGGTCAGCTTGATGTGCACGCCGTTGTTGAGGAAGGACAGTTCGCGGATGCGCTTGGCCAGGATGTCGTAGTGGAACTCGACATGGGTGAAGATTTCCTCATCGGCCCAGAAGTGCACCTCGGTGCCGCGCTTGTCGGTTTCGCCGACGACCTTGATCGGCGAGGTGATCACGCCGTCCACGGTTTCCATCTCGCGGTTCTGCACGATGCCGCGGGCGAATTCCATCGCATGCACCTTGCCGTCGCGGCGGATGGTCAGCTTGAGCAGCTTGGACAGCGCATTCACGCAGGACACGCCCACGCCGTGCAGGCCGCCGGAGACCTTGTACGAATTCTGGTCGAACTTGCCGCCGGCATGCAGCTCGGTCATCACGATTTCGGCGGCGCTGCGCTTGGGATCGTGCTTGTCGTCCCACTTGATGCCGGTAGGGATGCCGCGGCCGTTGTCGGTGATGGAGATCGAGTTGTCGGAATGGATCGTGACGTGAATTTCGCTGCAGTAACCGGCCAGTGCCTCGTCGATGGAATTGTCGAGCACTTCGAAGACCAGGTGATGCAGGCCGGTGCCGTCAGACGTGTCACCGATGTACATGCCGGGGCGCTTGCGTACCGCTTCCAATCCTTCCAGGATCTGGATGGAGGAGGCGCCGTACTGGCTTTGTTGCGGTTGCGGGATGGTTTCTTGAGGAATCGCGGACATGGCTGCTTTCTGATGAAACGAATGACGGCTAAAAGAACGATCTGGCGGCTGGCACCCGCGTCTTGCGAAAGCGGGCGGCCGGGGAAGGGTGCGCGGAACTGTCTCCGGCGCGGAAATCGCTGCCCTTCCTCCGTTGCGTGCGTCGGGCGGGCACCCGGCAGCCAGGAATTGAATATTTCATAAATGCGGCAAAGGGGCTCGCCAGACTGCGGCGGCCCCCTTTGCTTGCTTCCTTGTTCAATGCATCAAATACGCATCGGCATCACGACATACTTGAAATCGCCGTTCTCGGGCACGGTGACCAGTGCCGAGGAATTGGCGTCTCCAAGCGCGATGTTGACGTTGTCGCCTTTGAGGTTGTTGAGTACGTCGAGCAGGTAGGTCACGTTGAAGCCGATATCGATGCTGTCGCCGCCGTAATCGATTTCGAGTTCTTCGACCGCCTCTTCCTGGTCGGCGTTGGTCGAGCTGATCTTCAGGCTGCCCGGGCTGATGATGCAGCGCACGCCCTTGAATTTGTCACTGGTCATGATGGCCGCGCGCTGCAGCGAATGCAGCAGCGTCTGGCGGTCGATCGTGAAGTTGTTCTTGTAACCCTTGGGGATCACGCGGGTGTAGTCGGGAAACTTGCCTTCGACGAGCTTGGATATCAGCTCGATGTCGGCGAAGCTCAGCTTGACCTGGTTGTTGGCGATCTCGAGGTCGACCGTCTGGTCGCTGTCCTCGAGCAGGCGCTGCAGTTCCAGGATGGTCTTGCGCGGGATGATGACTTCCTGGCGCGCGAAGTCCTGGTCGGTCTCTACCTGACAGAAGGCGAGACGATGGCCGTCGGTTGCGACCGCGATCACGTTCTTGCCGTCGACCACCAGCAGCAGTCCGTTCAGGTAATAGCGAATGTCTTGCTGGGCCATCGAAAAATGGACCATGTTGAACAGGTGCTTGAGCGTCTTTTGCGGCAGCGTGACCTTGGCATTGAACTGTTCCGCCTGGGCGACCGTCGGAAACTCTTCCGCGGCCAGCGTCTGCAGGGAGAAGCGGGACTTGCCGGACTGGACGGTCATGCGCTTGTTGGCCAGCGATAGCGTGACGTCGCCGGAATCAGGCAGCGCGCGCAGGATATCGAGCAGCTTGCGGGCCGCCACCGTGGTGGCCGCCACTTCGCCGCCGACGCCGACGTCGGCATGCGTGGTGATCTGCACTTCGATGTCGGTCGACAGGAAAGACACCTTTTCGCCGTCCTTACGAATGAGGATATTGGCCAGAATCGGCAGCGTGTGCCGACGCTCGACAATACCACTCACAATCTGCAGCGGCCGGAGAAGCGTGTCGCGTTGGGTTTTCACCAATTGCATGCTTTTTATCCTTGTGTGAGTTGAGACGATGCTGTGAATCGGAGAACAGGCTGGCCGCTTCCCGGTTTGTACATGAAGCGGCGCGGGCCGAATTTCGTTAGCGCTAAATACCCTCTATTCTGACAGAAAAAGGTTCCCTTCAATGAAATAGAAGGGCTGGTTGTTGACTGAGTGGCAAGGCGGCTCCACCCGCCCGGCATGCGACTTATCCACAAGCTGCCGGGCAGCGGCGGCTCATCCGCGAATCATCCCTTGAGCGTCTGTTCGAGCACGTGCAGTTCGTGGTTGACCTCCGGATTCTTGCTGCGGTCGGCCGCGATCTTGCGCACCGCATGCAGCACCGTCGTATGGTCGCGGCCGCCGAACAGTTCGCCGATTTCGGGCAGGCTCTTCTGCGTCAGTTCCTTGGCCAGGTACATCGCAATCTGGCGGGGACGGGCAATATTGGCCGGGCGCTTCTTCGAGTACATGTCGGCGACCTTGATGTTGAAGAAGTCGGCGACCGTCTTTTGAATGTTCTCGACCGATATCTGCCTATTTTGGACCGAAAGCAGATCTTTCAATGCCTCCTTGACAACATCGATCGTAATATCCTTGCCATGGAAACGAGAGTAGGCAAGGATCTTCCTCAATGCGCCTTCCAGTTCACGCACGTTGGAGCGCAGGTGCTTGGCGACGAAGAACGCCACGTCGTCCGACAGCACAGCGCCTTCCAGGGTCGCTTTCTTGAGCAGGATGGCAACCCGCATTTCCAGCTCCGGCGGCTCGACAGCGACGGTCAGGCCGGAGTCGAAGCGGGAAATCAGGCGGTCGTCCATGCCGCTGATTTCCTTTGGATAAGTATCGCTGGTGATGATGATCTGCTTCTTCGCCGCGATCAGCGCCTCGAACGCATAGAAGAATTCTTCCTGCGTGCGGCTCTTGCCGGCGAAGAATTGAATATCGTCGATCAGCAGCATGTCGAGCGAGTGGTAATAACGCTTGAAATCGTCAAAACCCTTGCGCTGGTAAGCGGTCACTACGTCGCGAACATACTGTTCCGCGTGGATGTAGCGAATGCGGACGTTGGGATTCTCGCCAAGCAGCTGATTGCCGATGGCATGGATCAGGTGGGTTTTGCCGAGTCCGACGCCGCCGTAGAGGAACAGCGGATTGTAGGAAACGCCGGGATTGTTGGCGACCTGGATGGCTGCCGCACGGGCCAGCTGGTTGGCCTTGCCGGTGACGAAGCTTTCGAAGGTCAGCGCCGCGTTGATCTTGCTCTGGTCACGCTTTTTCGTGTCCTCAATGACAATGTCGGCGCGCTCGATCGGGTCCGGGATGTCATCCAGCGGACTGCCCTGGCTATTCTGCCCGTGACCGGTGGAAGACAGGCTGCCCGCCGACGAAGACGGCGCGGAAGCCGGCTTGCGCATGGCATTGCCGCGCGGGTCGAGCACGAACTGCACATCGATGGGAGCTTCCCAGTATTCATGCGCGAGGGTGGTGATGCGGCCGGCGAACTGGGTTTTCACCCAGTCGAGCTTGAAGCGGTTCGGCGCGGCGATACGCAGGCGGCCGTCTTCGAAGTCGAGCGGGGCCAGCGGCTTGATCCATGCGCTGAACTGCTGCGGCGTGAGTTCCTGCTCCAGCATCGCAGAGCAAGTCTGCCAAAAATCTTCCATGTACTTTTCTATCGTCTTGTTATGTGGAACAAACTTGGCCTGCGTCCGGCCGAACCCGCTCGAAACTGGGGAAAAGAGGCTTCCCGACATCCGGAACGGTCCACACGGGAGAGCTATTCTAACCTCGGGAACCCGAGTTATCCACAGGCTGCATCATTTTTCCTACACAATAAATTGCTTGCCATCGCTCGGAATTTGGGCATCCCCGCCTTCATCCGCACGCCTGTGCTTAATTGATGCAATGAAATATATACGCATTGTTCATGATGCCTTTCGGGCAATGGCATCATGCCTTTTCATGTTCCGGCGTGCCTAAATAATTGACAGGGAAATGGGAATCAGTGTCTAATTGCGGGTTCACTGCCTGTTGCGTTTTGTGTGTAGCGCACAAAACAAGAATGGGCCGCTGATGATTCCACCCATTTTTGCCGAATAGCGAGACCAACATGAAACGTACTTACCAACCCTCCGTCGTCCGCCGCAAGCGCACTCATGGCTTCCGCGCACGCATGGCAACCCGCGGTGGCCGCGCTGTCCTCAACGCTCGCCGCGCCAAGGGCCGCAAGCGCCTGGCCGTCTAAGCCCGCATCAAGCCAACCGACGCTGCCGGCCGTGGGCGAAGCTCGTTCACACAGCTATGCACGCGATCGGCGGATCGTTAAAACGGATGATTTTTCATCCGTTTTTCGTTTGCGGCCCGTCTACCGGACCGCGCACTTCGTCCTCTACGCGCGCAATAACCAATTGAGTCATGCCCGGCTCGGTATCGTTGCGGCCAAGCGCTTTGCGCCGCGCGCGGTCACCCGAAATACCATCAAGCGCGTCACGCGCGAACTGTTCCGCCATACGGAACTGCCGGCGCTCGACTGCATCGTCCGCCTCTCCAAGCCCGTGAACTCGAAGGCCGGACCGGCCACCACCTCCGCCTTGAAAGCCGTGCTGCGCGCCGAGCTGATGCAGCTCTTGCACTCCCAGCTGCCTTCCGAATCGCGAGCGCGGAAATGAAATCGCTTTTGCTGCTACTATTGCGCGCGTACAAGTTGGGCATCAGCCCATTTCTCGGGCCCAAATGCCGTTTCTATCCAAGCTGTTCCGAATACGCGACGCAAGCCATCCGCGAGCACGGCGCGGGAACGGGGAGCCTGCTGACGGCGAAGCGCTTGTGCAAATGCCATCCATGGCATCCCGGAGGGTTCGATCCGGTGCCTGAAAAGAAAACCGCCGCACCGGAAGACAAACGCTGCGGCTGCCATCATCACTGAATTTTCCTGACCACTGACTGACACTATTTATGGATATCCAACGTACCGTCCTGTGGGTTGTGTTCTCGTTGTCCCTGCTTTTGTTGTGGGACAACTGGATGCGCTACAACGGCAATCCCTCGATGTTCTTTCCGGGCATCACCCAACAAGCGGCCAAGCCGGCCACGGCGGGCGGCAGCCCGACCAAGGGTGACGTGCCCCAGTCCAGCGCGGGAACCGCTCCGGGCGCCACTGCCGCGGCAGTCCCCTCTGGCGCGCCTGCCGCGAAGAGCGAAATCATCACCATCACGACCGACGTCGTGAAGGTCGATGTCGACACCCTGGGCGGCGAGATCAAGCGCCTGGAGCTGCTCAAGCACAAGGACGCGGTGGATCCGACCAAAAACATGGTGCTGTTCGAGTCCGGCGGCACCCATACCTATCTCGGCCAGACCGGCCTGATCGGCGGCGATTACCCGAATCACAAGTCGGTGTTTACCGCCCGCCCGGGGCCGCGCGCGCTCGGCAGCAACGAAACGGTCGACCTAGTGCTCGAGGCGGAGCAGGGCGGCGTGAAGCTGATCAAGACGCTCAGCTTCAAGCGCGGCGACTACACCATCGGCACCCGGCATGAAGTCGTCAACAACAGCGGCGCGCCGATCAACCCGTCGCTCTACCTGCAGCTGGTTCGCGACGGCAATGCGCTCGAAGGCGAATCCTACTTCTACAGCACCTTCACCGGTCCGGTGGTTTATACCGAAACCGAGAAATTCCAGAAGATGACCTTCGACGAGGTCGCCGAAGGCAAGGCCAAGCATGTGACCAAGGCCAACGATGGCTGGGTGGCGCTGGTCCAGCATTATTTCGTGACCGCCATCCTGCCGCCGCAAAACGTGGCGCGTGAAATCTATACCAAGAAAATCGGCGACAACCTGTTCTCCGCCGGCACCATCCTGCCGGTCGGCACGGTCGCTCCCGGCGCCACCGCGGCGCTCGATTCGCGCCTGTATTCGGGCCCGCAGGAATCGGACACGCTGGAAAAGCTGGCTCCCGGCCTGGACCTGGTCAAGGATTACGGCATCCTCACCATCATTGCCAAGCCAATCTTCTGGCTGATGGTGCAGATCCACAAGGTGCTCGGTAACTGGGGCTGGACCATCATCGCGCTGACCGTGCTGATCAAGCTGGCCTTCTTCCCGCTGTCGGCCGCGAGCTATCGCAGCATGGCCAAGATGAAGACCGTGACGCCGAAGATGCAGTCAATCCGCGAGCGCTTCAAATCCGATCCGGCCAAGATGAACCAGGCCATGATGGAGCTGTACCGTACCGAGAAGATCAATCCGCTCGGCGGCTGCCTGCCGATCGTGGTTCAGATCCCGGTCTTCATCGCGCTGTACTGGGTGTTGCTGGCATCGGTGGAAATGCGCAACGCGCCGTGGCTGGGCTGGATCCAGGATCTGGCCGCGCCCGACCCCTGGTACATCCTGCCGGTGCTGATGGCGATCTCGATGTTCATCCAGACCAAGCTCAATCCGACGCCGCCCGATCCTATCCAGGCCAAGGTGATGATGTTCATGCCGATCGCCTTCTCGGTCATGTTCTTCTTCTTCCCGGCCGGCCTGGTGCTGTACTGGGTAGTGAACAACGTGCTGTCGATCGCACAGCAGTGGGTGATCACCAAGAACATCGAAAGCGGCAAGACGGCATAATCCCTTCCGGCCGCTGACCGCAAGCCCGTGCGCCGCACGGGCTTTTTTATTGCTGCTTTCGCCCCTATCTTTGTGGCAAATCGGCACCGCGCCGCGCATCCGCAGTTGCAGGCCGCAAACTTCGAAAACTACAATCGGTTCATGAATTACGACTCTTCTCCCATTGCCGCCATCGCCACCGCGCCCGGGCGGGGCGGCATCGGCGTCGTGCGCGTCTCCGGAAAAAACCTGGAGGCCGTCATGTCGGCCGTCTGCGGTACCACCGCACTGCAGCCGCGCCACGCCACCTATCTGCCGTTCCGCAATGCCGACGGCAGCATCATCGATCAGGGTCTGGCGTTGTATTTCAAGGCGCCGCATTCCTATACCGGCGAGGATGTGCTGGAACTGCAAGGCCACGGCGGCCCGGTCGTGATGCAGATGCTGCTGGCACGCTGCCTGGAAGCGGGCGCCGATCTCGACCTGCGGCTGGCGCAGCCCGGCGAATTCACGCACCGCGCCTTCCTCAACAACAAGCTGGACCTGGCCCAGGCGGAAGCGGTGGCCGACCTGATCGAAGCCTCCACCGAAGCGGCCGCGAAATCGGCCTCTGAGTCGCTGTCGGGCGTGTTTTCGAAAGCCATCCATGAACTGGTCGAAAAGGTCATTCACCTGCGCATGCTGGTGGAAGCCACGCTCGACTTTCCCGAGGAAGAGATCGACTTCCTGGAAAAATCGGATGCGCGCGGCCAGTTGGAGCGCATCCGCGCCAACCTGGCAGAGATCTTCGAGAATGCGTCGCAGGGCGCGCTACTGCGCGACGGGCTGAACGTCGTGCTGGCGGGCCAGCCGAACGTGGGCAAGTCGTCCTTGCTCAACGCGCTGGCGGGAGCGGACGTGGCGATCGTGACGCCGATCGCCGGCACCACGCGCGACAAGGTGACGGAAACCATACAGATGGAGGGCATCCCGCTCAACATCATCGATACCGCCGGCATTCGCGATGCCGGCGACGAGGTCGAGCGCATCGGCATCGAGCGTACCTGGGGCGAGGTGCGCAAGGCCGACGTGATCGTGCACCTGCTCGACGCCAGCCGCGGGCCGACGCGGGCCGACGAAGAGATTGTCGGCCGCTTCCCGCCGAACGTGCCGGTGCTGCGCATCTGGAACAAGATCGACCTGTCCGGCCACAAGCCGGGGGTCGACTGCATGAGCGATGCGACGCACATCTACCTGTCGGCGGCCGAGCGCCGCGGCATCGACCTGCTGCGCACCGAACTGCTGCGCGTGGCCGGCTGGCAGCAGACCGGGGAATCGCGTTTTCTTGCGCGCGAACGGCATCTGCTGGCGCTGAAGGCGGCCCGCGAGCACCTCGACATGGCTGCCGAGTATGTGGTCCAGGGCAGCCAGACCAGCGACCAGGCGCTGGATTTGCTGGCCGAGGAATTGCGGATCGCCCAAGAACGGCTCAACAGCATTACCGGAGAATTCAGCTCCGACGACCTGCTAGGGGTGATATTCAGCCGCTTCTGTATCGGGAAATAGATTGTTGCCCAAGGATGCCAATCTATGCCCAAATTTGAATATATTCCTCAAATTTATTTAGATGTTATTACGAACTCTTTTGCTTTCAATTAGCACAAAGTAATAGTTTGGTAAAACTACATTAGAGTTCTAGGCTGCAACTAAAGATGGTGTTTGTCCTACAAAATTGCAAAAAAGAATTGACCGCCAAAAACTTCGATCAGAGCAACAATTGTCTATCAGATTGCTCTTTTAGAATTAGTGGTTTAGAGCTACACTCCTGCACTAATATGTCAACCTCTCACCCCACAATTTTATAATTTTTATAACTTTTTGAGTTGATTTTATATTTTTGATAACTTCTCGCAATTCCGCACCAAGTGTTACTCACCTTCAAAAATATTGCGCCATGGAAATATTCACGCTCAAAAAGTTGTATTATTTCTTCAACGTTGCAAAACTTGTGGCACAAATGAGATCACTCAAGTCCGGTTTTATATTTGCATAGTAATAAGAAGTAAGCAAGGTTTTGTAGTAAAAGTGGATTTCAACAAAATTTGAACTTCAATTGTGATTCTGGAATCGGTAATGGTAAGTCCCTGGTATATGTTCAAAGGAGATAATAATGAGCGTCGTAACTGTACAATCCCAAGATAAAAGCAACTTTTTGTGCAAGCGGTTTGCGGCTATGGCGTCTGATTATTTTGATGCACCATCTGAAGCACGTACGCCAGCTGCTCAGGTTCCACTTGAGAACTTATTTCGCGTACTAGAAATGTTTAGGAATAACACTTTTTTTGATGAACCAAGAAAGGGAGTCTTTGCATTTGAAAAACCTAAGACTTCGAAACTTTCTTTATCAAAAGAAGATTCTTGGCATGTCGATATAAAAGATGCAGTACATCGCTCAATTGAAGCTTCTTTTGGGAAGAATGTTGGCGAAGCTGAGGCTGTCGTTGAGCTTCAAAATACATTGAGATGGCTAGTCGTACCCGGAGATCTTCCGCTTCAGGAAGAAAAAGTAATACGGGCTAAAAAATTCTTTGGGCAACTCAGCAACGCTCTTTGATGGAACTTGTTTAGTGCATTCTCCTAAAAATTTTCTCTTGCTTGAATGTGAAAGTGTTAGATCAGTTCTACAAGAGACATTACGTTACGAATACGGTATTGAAGGGAGTCGGGCGTTCTTCGAAGAATGTGAAGTTCGTCTCGACTTCATTAAACAACAATTGTGTGGCTGCCTTGATGATGATCATGATGCCTTAGCAAATACAGCGGCATTACTTACTGAGCTTTCCGAACTGATTGCTCACATTGAACGCTCTTCTATCGGTGAGTATTCTTGGCCATTTGTTGAAGAGTTGAAAGTCATTGCAGAAAAAATCTGTACAGAGACCACAATTACTAATCCTCATACACCGCCTAAGGTGCATGTCATTTCTGGTGGGGGATTAGATAAATATGCAATTGATGTCGAGCAGAAGCGACCAGCAGCAGCGCAGCGACGTATTTTAACTATTATCTTCCCTCGTTCTTTTAAACACCTTGTTCTTTTGCATCCAGTGCTTGGGCACGAACTAGGTCATGCGATTTGGCGCGGCTCTGAACATGAAAAAAGGCTTCAGCAGATAATCTATGATAATTTGCTTGATGGAAACCCAAAATTTGTAGATGAGGCAGCAACTGCTGCATGGCTATACTCGCCCGACGCACCTCAAGGCATCAAGGATACCTTGAATTGGTACGCAACCAACTGGGGGTTAAACCAAAGTAATTTTTTCCAAGAATATGCTAGTTTAGCGGCTTGGATAGAAGAACTTACATGCGATCTCATCGGACTGACTACGTTCGGGCCTAGTTTCGTGGCTGCACTATGGCAACTTCTTTCAAGTCTAATGCCTTCTGGCAACAATGTCGGGGATGAGCATCCGCCTACAGGTTGTAGAATAAATCTAATGCTGTCTGCAATACGTGTCCTTGGCTACGATAAGCTCAAATTCGAAAATCCTGACATTCAAAAAGAATTTGATGATTTTTGGTCTACATTGCATAGCTATAAGCGTAACGAGCCTTGGTATGACTTGTTTTCAGACGCTCAAATATTGAAGACGGTTAATGAGCTTCAAGTATTGCTGAAAGCTCATCCTCCTGCATGCTATGAAACTCCAGACGCAAAAACTCTTGCAAAATTGTATTGCCAAGTTTCAACACGCGTCGCGCCTTCAGGCTTTGAGATGAGCGATGAAGGGAAGCCAATATGCGAAATTATTGACTTCAGACATATTTTATTCGCTGGTTGGATTGCGTCTCGCAGTATAAAAGAAATTTCCTTCGACGATATCAATCGTTTATGTGAACACGCAATTTTGCAGCAGCGCGCAATAAAACTTCACGCGGAATAGCAATGGCAGCCCTTTCACGCAGTGCAATAATCTCCCGCTTGAGAAGTGGGGATCTGAATGTATCTCCAATACTTTCAGATAAGCAGCTTGGCCCCACTTCAATTGATCTTCGTATGGGTACTGTTGTGCTTTTAGCTCGCGCCGGGGCACAATCTCATGTTGATCCGTATGGTTATCTTAAGGAATCAACAGCGCCAAGTGATCACGACACTATTCGTGACAAGAAACAAAAACATGAGCGCTTCGACGTACCGTTCCTAAAGTCTTTTCTTTTGCATCCCGGAACGTTAGCCTTAGTTCCCACACTTGAATGGGTCAAAATACCGTACGACCTTCAAGGCGTTGTCACCGCACGATCCTCATGGGCTAGAGAAGGACTCAGCATTGCAACCGCTACGATTGTAAATCCTGGTTATACAGGTATCGTGACGTTAGAGCTTGCAAATTTGGGCGACGTTCCAATGCGGATTTATCCTGGTCTACGGCTTGCCCAGATCGCTTTTTATGAGTTGTCTGCAACAAATGCCGAACAAGATCAAATAGGGCTTAAGAGCCAATTTGATATGAGTTTTGAGCCTTCTGGGGGCAATATTGCAAAAGGTGATGATGCATTTATTCCAAAGCGAAAAAACCCATAAGAGATTTTTTTAGTACACACTTTAGTACACAAATCGTACATTTATTAGAAACAGCCTATAGCTACTAGCCTATAAGGCTCCTCACTATCTTCTGTATCGAATAATCACCGCCTGCGCTGCCGTTCGCTGATGCGCGCTTCGCGCAGGCGTAGCGAACGGCGCATCATCAAGGTGGTACCGATCAGGACGAAATAACTGCCAAACGCGATAGCGATATCAAACATGTTGCGCTCCTTGTGATCGTTTGCCGGTATTCGATGCAAAAGTCATTCCCGCAGCCTTGATTTTGTTCAATGCGGAAATACTCTGCAAAATCATTGGCTTGGAGAAATAAGATGCCACTTGTCCACACCCTTGTCCACGGAAAATGTGAACAAGACGGGAGGAAGAATGTGGATCAGTTGCGGAGCCGAGCTGCGCGGACGAGCCGCTTAGACCGTCACATCGGCAAGAAGACGATGGGCGAGCGCGGTGGCTTGCTCGAGCGCCTGTTCCGGGCTGTCGGAAGGGGCGGCCACCGTATGCCGGGCTTCCTCGCTTGAATTGCCATGTTCGCGGCTGACCAGCACCACTCCCTGGAACTGGCCGTTGTCCAATTCCTGGATGTCAGCCTGCGCGACCCAATCTGCCTTGGTGTATTTCACTGCTGCCATGGCCTTCTCCTTTGTTCAAGTCTTCAAGTCGATGTAGGACTATGCGAACAGCCAGATGTTCGCACCTGCCCCTATTTTGCCCATGCAGAAAAAATCCTTTACAAACAAGGCACTAGTCAAGTTGACCCAGGCTTATCCACAGGATTGGACACAGGAAATGTGAACAAGAGGATGGGCAAAACAAAACGGCACCCTTTAGGGGTGCCGTGCCGAAACCGGCCGGGACGAATCCCGGATCCCGGTTCAGGATGCGCTGCTTACTCGCCTTGCTACTGCGTCGTGAACGACCAGCTGCGGTCGATGTTGGCGGACCAGGGCGTGCCGTTGTCGCCGACTCCCGATACCCTGCCGACGAAGCGGACGTCGTAGACCGTATTTCCGGCCAGCGGCGAAAGGGGGACGATGGCCGCGGCCGAATCGGGCGTGTGCACGTCGTCCGCCTTCCTCAGCATGCGGGCGGGCAGGGGGCTGCCGCCACGCGGCGTAATGGTAAAGGTCTGCACGTCGAGGATGTCGGTGATATTGGCATGCACGCTGACCGGATAGCCGACTTCATTGGCATTGGGCACCGGGTCAGGTGATTCATTGTCGCTGAAGAAATTGCGCGGCACGCGGGTCTGGTTGGCAACCGGATATTGAACGATGCTGCCTTGCGCCAGCCCGCCCGTGAGTCCGATCGCGGTGAAATTGGTGGTGAAGTAGGTCAGTCCGCCCGAGCGGCCCGCGGCGCCGGCGCCGGCTTCCTTGAACAGCGGCTCGAAGATCACGAAGCGGTGATAGATGGCCGCAATCAGATCCTCGGCGGCATTGAAGCCGGAGGTGTCGGTCGTGGCGGAAATCACTTCGCCGTAGGCGAAACCATTGACGGGAATCGTATAACGGGCAGCGCGCAGGCGGTCGCCGGCGGTCCGTCCGGTGAATGGCACCTTGCCTTGGGTTTGCTCGTGCGTAATGATGTCGTTGTCGCGCTGATAGATCGAATGCCCGAGGGCGGCGGCATCGATCTGGGCATTGCGGTTGAGCACCTGCAGGCCGAGTTGGCGGCGACGGAAGTTGAACCAGTTGAAACCGTCGGTGGCGGTATTGCCGGTGGCCGCCGGAACGCCTGTGTCCTGGGGAGCGACTGAGGCTGCGGCATTGGCGGACGTGGTGACGCTGCCGTTGTCATCGCCGCCGCCGCCGCAGGCGGTCAGGACCAGCGATGCGAGAAGAAGGGGAAAGATCGAGCGCGGTGTTCGCCCCATGAGAAATCCTTTTCAAAGTGGGTAGGCTTGATCGGCATACCGTAAAGACAAAACGCCGGTTAGACGGTCGGTTTTACATTCGGTTGCAGCCCGGCTAGAAATTATCGGCGGCATGACGGCACGGCTTCCCACCTTAGTGGAGAGCCGGCCCGTGCGCGTTGATTTATCCCAGAGGCGAAACGCGATGGCCAATCGGCCAATCGCGCCAAGCCCGTGCCCAGATCAGGATATCAGGATGCAAGCGGCGGGAAGCGGACGCTGACTTTCAGGCCGGCGCCGTGGCGGCCATCCGATAATTTGATGTCGGCCTTATGCATTGCGGCAATATCCCGCACGATGGTCAGGCCAAGTCCGCTGCCGTCGGCATTGGCGGCCTGCGACGATGCCGCCCGGTAAAAGGGCGAGAATACCTTGTCCCGTTCCGCCAGAGCAATGCCGGGACCGTTGTCTTCGATTTCCAGCAGGCCGCCTTCCATGCCCATGCCCATTCCCATTGCACTTACGCGCAGGCTGACCTTGCCGCCCGCGGGTGTGTAGCGGATGGCATTGTCGACCAGGTTGGAAATCAGCTCATGCAGCAGCAGCGGATTGGCCAGCACCATGACTTCGCCGGCGGCCTCGAGCTCGAGATCGATGTCCTTGCGCACCGCCTGCACCGCCAGGTCGAGCCCGACCTGGCGCGCGGTTTCCACCAGCGAGACCGGCTGCAGGTCGGCGGCAACGGCGCCATGCTCGGCGCGCGCCAGCGTGAGCAGGCGGTTGGCCAGGTGCACCGTGGCATCGGTGGTGCGGGCGATGCTTTCGACGATGTCGCGCATGGCTTCGGGATCGTTGGCCCGCAGCGCCAGCTCGGCCTGAGTCTTGAGCACGGTCAGCGGCGTGCGCAGCTGGTGCGACGCATCGGCGATGAAGCGGCGCTGGCCGGAGATGAGGGTTTGCAGGCGGGCCATGTAGCCGTTCATCGCGGCCACCAGCGGACGGACTTCGCGATGCACCAGGTCGGGGTCGAAATTGGACAGGTCGGTGGGCGAGCGCGCCTCCACGTCCGCGGTCAGCCGCATCAGCGGACGCAGCACGAAGCGCACCGCGAACCAGGCCAGCACTGCCGCCGCCAGCACCAGCAGCGCCTGGCGCGCCAGCGTATCGAGCAGGATCTTGCGCGACAGTTCGTGCCGGCCTTCCAGCGTTTCGCCGACCTGGATCAGCGCGATGCCGCGCATCGAATCGTCGTAGACGGGCTGATACAGCGCGGCGATGCGGACCGGCTCGGTGCGGTAGGTGGCATGGTAGAAATAGACCAGCGCCGGATAGGCATCGGAGCGCGCCACGTGCCTGGGCAGCGCGGGCAGGTCTTCGTAGCCGGACACATGCTCGCCCTTGACGCCCGTGACCCGGTAGTAGATGCGTCCCAGCGTATCGGTCTCGAAGCTGTCGAGCGCGACATAGGGCACGTCGGCGACCACCCGGCCGTTGGCGATGGAGACGCGTTCGGCCAGTGCGCGGGTCGACGCCAGCAGCGAGCGGTCATAAGCCTGGTCGGCGGCTTCGAGCGCATTGTTGTAGACGGAAACCGCGTCGATCACCACCAGCGCGGCCAGGGGAATCAGCAGCCAGCGGAGCAGTTGCGAACGGAGGCTGCCGAGCGGGGCCCGTTCGATCGGTGCGGTCATTGCGATTTTTCTTCCAGCAGATAACCCAAGCCCCGCAGCGTGGTGATGGCCACACGTCCGGCTTCGCCGCGTTCGAGCTTCTTGCGCAGCCGGTGCACGTAGATTTCGATCGCGTCGGTGCTGGCATCGTCGTCGAGCGCGAACACTTCATCGAACAATTTCTCTTTGGACACGGCGCGGCCGGCGCGTGTCAGCAGGACTTCGAGCACCGCATGCTCGCGCGGCGTCAGTGCCAGCGGCGCGCCGCCGTAGGTGAACATGCGCGACACCGTGTCGAAGGCGAGCGCGCCGCAGTTGAGGATGACGGCTTCGTTGCCCTGCGAGCGGCGCAGCAGCGCCTTGACCCGGGCTTCCAGCTCGGCCAGCTCGAAGGGCTTGGGCAGGTAGTCGTCGGCGCCGAGGTTGAGGCCCTGCACGCGCTCGCTGAGCCCGCCGCGCGCGGTCAGCACCAGCACAGGCGTCTTGCTGCCGCGGGCGCGCAGGCGCTTGAGCACTTCGAGACCGTCCATGCGCGGCAGCGTCAGGTCGAGGATCACCAGCGCATATTCCTGGGTATGCAGCAGGGCATCTGCGTCGGCGCCGTCCATCGCGCATTCGACCGTCAGGCGCGCATCCTGCAGCGCCTTGCTGATCCAGCGCGAGAGTTCGGCATGATCTTCGACCAGGAGGATTCGCATGGTGGTGTCTCGATTGATAAGGAAAGCCGCGCCGGCTGCGGTCCGGCTGAAAGCGGTTTGAAAGCTGCGGCGGTTATGTTGCCCGCGACAACGGCGGCAACATGTCGCTGCCCGCGCTGCGCCGCTCATGATACGCATTTCATTGCGCTTGCAAAAGCTTGCCTGCCTGGCGGCCGGCGATGCGGGATAATCGGCGCAGCGGGCAGCGATGCCTTGAGCGCGCATTGGCGCAATGATGAAACCGGCAAGGGGGACGAAGTGAACAGGAAAAGCGCGGCAAGGGCAATGCTGGCGGCGGCATGGTGTGCCGCCGTCCTGGCGGCGTCGCCGGCGACGGCGCGCGGGCCGGAATGCGTCGTCCCCGCCAAGCCCGGCGGCGGCATGGACCTGACCTGCAAGCTGGCGCGCAAGGGGCTGAGTGCGGTATCCGCAGCGGCCGGCGTCGATCCGGCGTTGCAGATCAATTATTTGCCGGGAGGCATCGGCGCGGTGGCATGGAACTCCATGCTCACCCAACGGCGCGCCGAAGCCGATACGCTGGTGGTGTTCTCGGGCGGTTCGCTGCTCAACCTGGCGCAGGGCAAATACGGTAATGCCTCGGCGGCGGACATGCGCTGGGTGGCGGCGCTCGGCGCCGATTACGGCATGATCGCGGTGCGCAGCGATTCACCCTACAAGACGCTGGCCGACCTGCTGGATGCGCTCAAGCGCGATGCCGGAAAAATTTCGATCGGCGCCGGCGGCACGGCCGGCAGCCAGGACTGGCTGAAGGTATCCATCATTGCCAGGCAGGCGGGCATTCATCCGAAGAAGCTGCGTTTCGTGGCTTTCGAAGGTGGCGGGGAATCGATTACCGCCCTGCTGGCAGGGCATGTGCAGGCGGTCTCGGGCGATGCATCGGAGGCCGCGCTGTATGCGGCCAATGGCGGAATCCGGGTGCTGGCCGTGATGAGCGACCGGCGCCTGCCGGGGGTGCTGTCGGGCGTGCCGACCGCGCGCGAGCAGGGCTTCGAGGTGACCTGGCCGATCGTGCGCGGCTTCTACATGGGCCCCGGCGTGCCTGACGCCGAGTACCGCAAATGGGTGGGCGCCTTCGACAGGATGATGAAGGAGCCGGGATTCGACGCACAGCGGGCGGAGCACGGCCTGTATCCGTTTGCGCTGACCGGCGATGCGCTGACCACGTACGTCCGCAAGACTGTCGACGACTACGGGCGGCAAGCGAAGGAACTGGGATTGTCGAGATAGCAGGCGCCGTACCGGCAACCACACACCATCTTTCGCGCGGCGGACATCTCCCGCCCCCTATCGTTACGGCAACAAGCCACGCACCGCATCATGGCATTTCTTAAAAACCGGCAATCCTTTCTTCTGGCGCTCGGCATCGGCCTGGTGGCCGCATTGCTCTGCGCCTGGCTGCAAACACCGCTGCCATGGATGATCGGGCCGCTCTGCAGCACGGCGGCCGCCTGCATGGCCGGCCTGCGGCTGTCGGCTCCGGTGCAGGTGCGCGAGGGCGGCCAGTGGGCGATCGGCACCGCGCTCGGGCTTTATTTCACGCCGGCGGTGGTCAAGGTGCTGGTGTCCTACGTCGGCTTTATCGCCGCCGGGGTGGCGTTCGCACTGCTGCTCGGCGCGGCTTGCGCCTGGCTGCTGCACAAGCTGTCAGGCGTGGATCGCACCACCGCGTTCTTTGCCATGGCCATCGGCGGCGCGTCGGAAATGGCCAGCCAGGGCGAACGCCACGGCGCGCAGGTCGACCGCGTCGCCGCCTCGCACAGCCTGCGCATCATGATGGTGGTGATCATCATTCCCTTCCTGTTCAAGTTCGCCGGCGTGCACGGCCTGGATGTGTTCGTGCCCGGCGCACGGGTGGTTCACGCCGGCGGCCTGCTGGCATTGATCGCGCTGACTTCGCTTGGGGCGCTGCTGTTCAAGCGCCTGAAGTCGCCCAATGCCTGGGTGCTGGGGCCGATGGCGGTGGCGATCGTCCTGACCGCGTCCGGGTTCAACCTGTCGGCGCTGCCGGAATGGATGGTGCATCTGGGCCAGCTGTTCATCGGCATTTCCCTGGGCACCCGGTTCACGCCGGAATTCCTGCACACCGCGCCGCGCTACCTCGCCAGCGTGGCGCTGTGCACGCTGGCCGCTCTGGGCATCGCTGCGGGCTTTGCCTTCGGCCTGTCGTCGGTGAGCGGCATTCATCCCGCGACCGCGATACTGGCCACCTCGCCCGGCGGCATCGCGGAAATGAGCCTTACCGCGAAGACCCTGCAGCTGGGGGTGCCGATCGTGACCGCCTTTCACGTGACGCGGCTGGCGTCGCTGGTCATCATGATCGGTCCGCTGTTCCGGCTGGGACAGCGCTGGCGGTACGGCAGGAAGTAAAAAGGAGCGGGCCGCGGCGCCGCTCCAGATGCAGGAGACATTCCTGAACTTCACGGCGGCCGCCGCACCGCCCCCGAATCGATTCCGATCAGGCTCAATAACCGACGGTGAAACGGCGGCGCGCATGGCTGGGCCGTTCCAGTTCGTCGATCATCGCCACTGCATAATCCTCGACGGAGATGCGGCTCTCGCCGGCGGCATTGACCAGAAGCTGATCGCTGCCGAGGCGGAAGCGGCCGGTACGCTCGCCGGGAGCAATGATCGCCGACGGGCTCAGCATGGTCCAGTTCAGCGTCTCTTCCTGCCGCAGCAGCTTGAGCGCCTCGCGCGCGCCCTCGGCGGTCGGCTTGTACTGCGCCGGGAAGTCGGGCGTATCGAGCACCTGCAGGCCGGGCGCGACCTCCAGGCTGCCGGCGCCGCCGACAACCAGCAGGCGCGGCACGCCCGCCGATTTCGCCGCGCCGACGATAGCGCGGAAGCCTTTCACGTAGTAGCCGAACACATCATCGGCGGCATGGCCGCTGAAGGCGCTGACGAGGGCGTCATGCCCGCCCAGCTGCTCGGCCAGGCCGGCCTGGTCGAGCACGTCGGCGGCGACCGGGCGCAGGTTGGCGGCGGCGTCCAGTTTTTCCGGATGACGCACCAGCGCCGATACCCGGTGTCCGCGCGCAAGCGCTTCCCTAAGCAGGGCGGATCCGATGAAACCGGTGGCGCCGATCAATGCGATGTTCATGTCTGTCTCCCAAAAGGTAAATGAAGTACGGGCATCATCGCGGAAACCATTGATTCGATAAACGCCTGCATTGATAATTCATTGTTATCGGATCCTTATCAATGCCGCCATCATGTCACTGCTCGGACAGATCGATCTCAACAGCCTGCTGGTGTTCGACGCGGTGGTCGACAGCGGCAGTTTCACCGCCGCCGCCGACCGCCTGGGCGTGGCCAAGGCCAGGGTCAGCATCCTCGTCAGCCGGCTGGAACAGGCGATCGGCACCACGCTGTTTCACCGCACCACCCGCCGCGTCAGCCTGACCGACGCCGGCCGCGCGCTGCATGCGCAATGCCGGCCGCTGATCGACGGACTGGAACATGCGGTGGCGCAGGCCGGCCAGGAATCGACCCAGCCCGCGCAGCTGAGCGGCATGCTGCGCGTCACGGCGGCGGTCGACCAGGCGGTACTGTCGGTGGCACCGGCGCTTGCGCGCTTCGCGCAGATGCATCCGGCGCTGCAGTTCGACCTGCGCGCCGGCGATACGGTGGCCGATTTGGTGGAAGAAGGGATCGATCTCGCGATCCGCTACGGCTGGCTGCGCGATTCCTCGCTGCGCGCGGTCAAGCTCGGTGAATTCGCGCAATATGTGGTGGCTTCGCCGCAATACCTGGAACGGCATGGCCGCCCGCGCCGTCCGGAAGACCTGGCGGGCTGCGAATGGCTGGCGCTCACCTTGCTGCCGACGCCGCTGACCTGGAAATTCACGTCGCGCGGCGGCGAGACGCGCTCGGTGCAGGTGAAATCGCGCATGCGGGTGAATTCGCCGGCGGCACTGCGCGCATTGCTGCGCGAAGGCGCGGGCGTATCGGTGCTGGCGCAACAGAGCGCGGAGGAGGGGATGCGCGACGGCTACCTGGTGCGGCTGCTGCCGCAGTGGTCGCTGCCGCAGGGCGGCATTTACGCGGTGGTGCCGCCGGGCCGGCACATGCCGGCCCGGGTGCGGGCTTTCATTGATTTCTATCGCGGGTATCTCGACGAAGGCTGATTACGAAAACGACAACCGCGCCGGCGGCCAAGCGCGCAGGCCATCGTCGGACGAGCGCCTTGACGAAAACATGCCGGCCGCAGTCACCTTCAGCCGGTCCAGCGAAAACTGCCGCAGGTGTTGGAACACGCTTTGATTGATGCCCATCGTCGCCTGCATCACCAGCATGCCGATTTCCGGATGCACCGCGTCCTGCTGTTCGGCACCACTACCCCTGGCAGCCTTGGCGGCCTTCTGCCTCGCGGAACGCGCGCGAGAAGCCTGCTCCGCTACCGCGCAGCGGAACGCGTCTTCCAGCGTCAGCTGGCTGGTCTCGCAGGCCAGCGTCCAGCTCTGCGGCTGGCCCGCGTCAGGCCGCATCACCTGCAGCACCTGTTCGCGGCAGAGGATGCTGCACAGCCTGACCAGTTCCCTGGCGGGCCGCCCGGTACGCTGTTCCAGTTGTGCGAGGCTGACCGCGCGCGGCGCGCTGGCGACGAACTGGCCAAGCAGTTCGGTGATCAGGCACAGTCGCCCATACAAGGCGCTGTCGCCCAGCAGATATTCATCAGCGGCATTCATACTGCATTCTCCAGTGTTTCATTTTCAGGTTGCATCAGGTTCAAATGTGTTGCATCCGACAGGTTCAGCACCGTCGGCAGGGCGGGATCCTTGAGGCAGGCGAACAGCTGCGCCACATCGAGCGCCTGCACCAGCAGGCGGCCTTCATTGGCCTGGATCACCTGCTTGACCAGCAGGCCCTCGGCTGCTGCGGCGAAGGGTGTCGGAATGATTTGCGACGGCCGGAATTCCGGCACGCCGTGCAGTTCATCGACCAGCAGGCCGATGTCCTGGCCGTTGTGCCTGACGACGATCACCTGGCTGCCGGCCTCGATCTGCGCCGGCGCGCCGCGCATCAGGTGCCGCAGGTCGAATACCCAGACGAAATGCCGGCTCTCGCCGTGGCGCTGCAGCGCCAGCACCCCGACACGCTCGGCGCGCCCGCCCATCGAGACCGGAGACACTTCCGAGGCCGGCAGCGCTTCCATGACCTGCGCCGCGGGCATCGCGAAGAGCATGCCGTCGATGTAGAAGGTCGCATATTCGATGCCGCCGGTCGCCGTGACGTCGCTCTCGATCACCGCATCCTCGCGATTGACCGCGCCGCCTCGTTCGCGCACCTCGCCGAAGCTGTCGTACACCAGCGCAATGACGTCTTCCCGGTAACCGTCGCTTACCTTGAATTCGCGGTAGCCGTCGGATACCGTGCAGCCCATGATCGCGTAATGGCCGTCGTGCACCAGGATGCGCGAGGCGCTGCTGCCATTGGCAAGCGCCAGCAGCTTGCGGTCGATGTCATGATCGGGATCGAGCTGCGTGCCGGCCGGGCGGGAGGGATCGGTGCTGGAAATCACGCACCCGCGGCGGTCGACGAACATGGCCGTCATGCCTTGCTTGTCGGCCAGCGCGCCGCGCAGCATCGCTTCGAATTCCGGCTGCGCGTCGAACACGATGCCGATGCCGCCGACCACCACGCTGTCGTTCTGCGGGTCGCGGATGGCGGCATGGTAGATGTAGGTAGGCCGGCCGCCGTACAGCGGCGTACGCTCGAACGGCGACACGTAATAATCCTGTTCGCTGCGCAGGGCCAGCACATTCGACAGTACGGCGGCATCGACCTTCGTGCCGACCACCGACACGCCGTTTTCCATCTCGTGCGTGCTGGCAATGATGCAACCCTCGCGGTCGTAGACAAAGATGCGGGTATAGACGGTATAGAGGCGGTTGATGTAGTCGAGGATCGCGGTCAGGTTTTCCAGGGTTTCCAGGTCCCTTTCCTCGGCGGCAAGCGCGGTGCGCAATTCCGGTGTCAGCGCCCACCAGCGGCAATCATCCGAACGTTCGTACAGATTGCGGTCCAGCAAATCCACCAGCAGGTGCGATACGAATTCGGCATCGCGCAGGCTCGATGCGAGCACGGTTTCATACAGGTCGCGGATGGATTGCGAAAACAGTTCGTTGCTGCGCATGCCGGTTTCGCTGATCTGGTCGAGAATGGTCTTGAGCTTGAGCAGTTCGCCGCGCTGGCCGGCGGTCATGACCTGGCCGTTCCAGACCACGCGGCGGATGGTGTCGGCGGCGGTCATGATCTCGAACAGCGGCGGGCAGAACGATCGCGCATGCGACAGCAGGCCCTCGGCGATTGCCGGATCCAGCGTGGACAAGGCATTGGAGACCCCGCCATGGAAAGCGACGTCGACCGGGATCATGACCTGGCCCTGCCAGCCGGGCGGTCCCATGTAGCCCTGGTAGCCGGCCGTGCCCAGGGTGCGCACCAGGTATTCGCGTCCGCCATGGACCAGCAGCCGGGGTTCGGCCGAACGGTTGACCGGAACGGTGGCGCCGACCGGAATCCAGAGTTCGTCGGCGCTGGCGATGACGCGGTTGTCGCCGTCGAGCAGAAGCATGTTGGCGCGTTCGTCGGCATCGCGGTGCGAGCGGAAGATGCCGGCCATTTCTTCTTCGAAATGAAAGCACAGGCAGAGCACGCCGACCGGCACGCCGGTGTCGGGATGGAGCATGCGCCGCGAGTAGACGAGCGCCTGCTTCTTGTGGGGACGCAGGTCGGTGGCGCGGAAGGTTTCGACATAGCCGTCGGCGGCCAGCGTCTCTGCGATCAGCGGATCGGTGCTGCCTTCGATGGGCGAGGCCTCGTCGATCTGGACCAGCACGTTGCCGGCGGTATCGAGCAACAAAATTTCATCGTAGACGGTGTACTTGCTGCGGTAGGCGCGTAGGCGGTAGCGGATGGCATCCACATTGTCGTGCACGCCGGCGACGAAGGCGCAGAGTTCGCGGTCGGTGGCGAGAAAGCCGACATCGGCGGTGCGCTCGTAGAGGTTGCGAACGACGATATCGATCACATATTGTGCCTTGGTGGCGATCTCGTCGAGCACGTTGCCGACTTTCTCGCCGACCAGGCTGTGCACGAGTTCGTGTTCCAGGCGGTTGAAGCCGGCGCGAGTGGCTGCCATGGTGGGAAGGATGGTCTTGGCTTCGACCGGGCAATTCATCTTGGCCGAAGCCTCGATCATGCGCCACATCAGGTTGAGTTCGCGCAGCGATTGCTCGCAGCGCACCACATCGCGCATGTACGGCAGAAAGGTGTCAACAGGTAAGGGTGTGGTTCCACGCATGGCAGCTGTCCTTATATTGTTTTTGCACAGCTCGCGGCCCGCCCGGATAGGACAGACCCAACGGCATCGCGACACAAATTAGTGCACTGCAACAATCTTGCAATTAATAGGCCAGCCCGGGAATTTCCTTGTCATTGCGCCCTCCAATGTTGGTTTTCGCCGGGCCTGCCCGATTGCCGGCGAGAGGGACGGGGCGGAAGCAAAAGCCCCGGCTTGAAGGCGGTGCGAGGCAAGCCGGCATGCGGCCCTGAAATGGTGCTTCCGCAAAAGTTCCCGCAAAAGTTCCGCTCCAGATTGGTGCTTGATAAAGAGCGACCAACCGGTCTGTTTTTGTGCCCGTTCCGCGAATCCCGTTACACTGATCCTCAACCTGCTTCACTCTGTCAATGCAAGCGAACCTGATATGAAACCTGTTGCACCCGGTACCGTCATCTTCCACCGCCACCGCGGCTACGGCGTCATTACCTCGGTCAATCTGCTGACCGGCTGGGTATCTGCCCGCTTCGGCGATGAAGTGCGCACGCTCGATCTGAACCTGTCGCATGACGATCTGCAGCATGCGGATGGCGAACCGATCCGCTTCCGGCGCGATGCGCCCGACCGCATGCCGCATGCGCGGCTCATGGCGATGGTGCGCGAACTGCATCGCGCCGGCTATCAGCGGCTCTACCTGTACAGCTGGCCCAAGCCCTCGGGGCTGCACTGGCGCTGGCACCTGTTTACCGGCCAGCGCAACTGGATCGACCGCGCCTGGCGCGAAGGCTGGTACGGCTCCGGCGCCGATTACAACTTCAATCCGGTGCTGGGATGGGGCGACCAGCCCGGCGCCACCGCCTCGGAGCTGGTCTCGGCGTTTGGCAACTTCGATCCGCAGGGACTGGCGCAGGCGCTCAAGCGCGATGAGGATCACACCGCCTGGTTCGATTCCGTATGCGAGGCGCTGCTGCCGAACTATGCCTATACGCTGGGCTGGGATTACCGCGACGGGCCGGTGCCCGATCATCTTCCGGTGATTCCGGTGCGGCGCGGCGTGCCTGCCTATTCCGGACCGCCGCTGCCCTGGCCGCCGGGCTGGACCAGGCTGTGGACCGGCGGACGCGCGCTGGTCACATCATCGTTCAGAACAAATCCTGCTGCCGCCCCTTCCGGCGTCGTTCGTTGATCTGCATGATCGCTGTTTCGCGCGGGCCGGCGATGAGCACGACCGCGTCGCCGGCAGCGATCTCCCCCGTTTCCACCACGCGCAGGTAAAAGCCGCTGAAGCCCGACTGCAGCATCATTTTCGCGGCGTGGCCAAACCCCATCTTCGCATTGAACTTGTAGCAGGGATGGCGCGGCTCGGTCACCTGCAGCAGCGTGCTGCCGATCCGTAGCCTGTCGCCGACCCATACATCGCTTTCCAGCAGCCCCCGCAAGCTCAGGTTTTCCCCCATCGCGCCCGGCGCAAGCGGTTCATCGCGCTTGAGCGCGGCGCGTCGCTGCGCCTCCCAGAATGCGTAGTGTTCGGTCGGATAGGCATACACCGCCTTGTTCAATCCGCCGTGCACCGTGAGATCGGCCTGCTCGTCGCCTGCCAGGCCGAGCTTGCCGACCGCCACCGGTCCGTCCAGCGCATGCTTGTGAATGCCGGTGGCGATGCGCCGCATCGCATCGGATTGCGGGACGAACAGATCGCTCACGGTGCCGACATTGACGCTTATGACTTTCATGCCGCCTCCATCGCGGTGCGCCGCAGCGCCAGATTGCCCGCCAGATAGGAGATGCCGATCGCCGCCGCCATCGGGACCGCCGCGTAGTACGACAAGGCGGCGGTACCCTGGATCGACACGATCAGGCCGCCGAGGAAAGCCCCGACCGCCTGTCCGAGATAAATGGCCGACGAATTCAGCGACACCGAGGCGGACGCCAGCTTCGGCGCCATGGCGACCAGGCGCGCCTGCTGCGAACCGTTGATGGCGAAGCAGCCCACACCCCACAGCAGCATCAGCGCAGTGGCCATGGAAAGCGAACCGCGCGTCAGCGGCCACAGCAGCAGCGCCGCCAGCATGCAGGCCATGGCCGCGATGCCGACCCGCGCCGGGCCGACGCGGTCCATCACGCGCGCGCCGATGATGTTGCCGATCACGCCGGTGATGCCGAAGCAGAGGAAGAGCAGGCTGATGACTGCGGGCGTGGCATCGATGCCATCCTTGAGCACCAGCGCCATGTAGGAAAACATGCTGAACAAGCCGAGCGCCTGAATGGCGGTGACCGAAATCGCCAGCAGCAGCGGGGTGTCGGCAAACAGCGCCTTCCATGCGGCACTGTCCATCGGCGCAACGAATAGCCGGGCGGGGATCTGCCTCCATACCGCGCCGGCGAAGAGCAACGACAGCAAGCCCACCAAGGCGAGCGTCGGGCGCCAGCCGATGTGGGCACCGAGGTAGGAACCGATAGGCGTACCGATCACGGCGGCGATCGACCAGCCGAGAAACACCAGGCCGATGGCCTTGCCGCGCATGTCGGCCGGAACCATGAGGCCGGCGGTGGCGGCCGCCTGCGCGGTAAAGATCGCGCCCCCGACCGCGGTGATGATGCGCGCGGCGAGCAGGGCGTCATAGCCGGGGGAAAGTGCGGCGGCGAAATGCATGGCGGCATACAGCAGCAGGGAAGCCGTCAGCAGCTTGCGGCGGTCGATGGCACTGGTCCAGCTGGCGAGGAAGGGACCGCTGATGCAGATGGTCATCGCGAATGCGGAAATCAGCCAGCCGATGCGCGCCGGCGATACGGCGAGGTCCGCGCTCAGGTCGTTGAGCATGCCCGGCACCACCATGACGCCGGTGCCGATGGCAAAGTTGCCGAGGGTAAGAGACCACAGTCTGGATTGCATGGAGGCTCCGCGAGGTGAGGCTCCAGTGTAGCGAAAGGCGAACGGTCGTGCCGAAGCTGGCCGCGCCGTCAGGCACGGCATCGGCAAATCGGCGCGCCTGCCGGAGTCAGCGCTCGCCGCGGATGTAATGTTCGAGCTGCTCGATGATGAATTGCTGTTCCGAAATGATGTCCTTCACCAGGTCGCCGATGGAAATCAGCCCGGCCAGCTTGCCGCCATCGATTACCGGCAGATGGCGCAGGCGGTTTTCCGTCATCAGTGCCATGCATTGCTCGTTGGTGGTCTCCGGACGCACATACATCACCGAGGTGGTCATGATGTCGCGCACCGGCGTTTCGGTGGAGGTCCTTCCCTTGAGCACAACCTTGCGCGCATAGTCGCGCTCGGTGACGATGCCGACAATGTTGTCCTGCTCCATGACGAGCAGCGCGCCGATGCCGCGTTCCGCCATCAGCTTGATCCCATCGATCACCTTGGCGTCCGGCGCGATCGTGTACACCCGGTTGTCCTGCTTGGTCTTGAGAATCTGGGCAACGCTATGCATGGCCGTCTCCTGAACGTGTCGGTCAACCCATTCTAGGCAATGCCGCGCGCCGGTTTGTTGACATGGAATAGACAATGCGAGCTTGCGATCCAAGCCGGCGCCTTGCAGTTCACGAAAAGAAATGTCTTGCGCTGGCATTGATGGCTTGGCATGATCGAGTCCATGCCCGCCTTCCGTTTTTCTCCGATGAATTCCGTTTCCCGGCCGCCTGCCGGCACGGTTGCGTTTCGTCGCGGCGCGCGCATTTCCCTCCTGTCTTCCAATTCCATTTCCATTCAGCGAATTACCCGGGGCCATTGAGCTGCGGCATGGCCGGTGCTCGATGCCCCTGAACCGGATCGACCGCGTCCATTGACCTGGCGCGGGCTCTCATTTCCCTTTCATTGCTCATGGAGTAGAACATCATGCCCACATGGTGGACAGGACGGCGCTCGTCTGCGCCTTCGTCAAATACAGTCAGTTCATCCCCTTGCCCGAGCCTGGATCCATCGCATCTTCAGCGCATGCTTTCATCCGCGCATGTCGACTGCGAACTGGAGGAGAACAGGCCGGTGCGCCTGTGCAACGGCGCCGGGGTGCGGCTGCAATGCATGGAAGGCATTGCATGGATCACCTTTCACGGCGAAGCGGAGGACCTGATGCTGCACGCCGGCCATGCCGTCGTGGTGCCGAACGATGGCCTGGTGCTGATGGAGGCGGTCGGCAGCGGCAGGCTGAGGATTGTGCTCGAACGCGGGCGCGGGATCGCGACAAGCCGCGCCGGCCATGCGGTGCAGGCCTTCATGCTGCGGCTGCAAGGCCTGTCGTCCAGGCTGGCGATCCGGCTTTCGATCAGGTTCTCGTTGCGGCGAGCGCTTCCGGATTGAGCACGTTCTTCGGCGTGCCGGCGGCAAAGTCGACGATGTTCTGAAATGCCGCGCCGAAGTAAAGCTCGTAGCTGTCCTTTTCCACATAGCCGAGATGCGGCGTGGCGAGCACGTTCGCATAACGCAGCAGCGGCGAATCGGATGGCAGCGGCTCGGTTTCGAAGACGTCGAGCGCGGCGAAGCCCGGAGTTCCGGCGCGCAGCCCAGCATCGAGCGCGCCTTCGGCCACCAGTTCGGCGCGGCTGGTATTGACGAACAGGGCGGAACGCTTCATCCGCATCAGGTCGCCGGCGCTGACGATGCCCCGCGTCGCATCGTTGAGCCGCAGGTGCAGCGACAGCACATCGGCCTGCTCGAAGAAGGCTTCGCGCGATGCGGCCGCCTGGTGGCCGTCGCGTTCGGCGGCCTCGCGGCTGGCGTCGCGGCCCCAGACCAGCACCTTCATGCCGAAGGCCTTGCCGTAGCCGGCCACCATCCGGCCGATGCGACCGTAACCCCAGATGGCCAGCGTGCGGCCCTTCAGCACGGTGCCCAGCGTATTGAGTTCCGGCGCCACCGACGCGGTCTGCCACAGACCGTCGCGCAGGTTGGCCGCATATTGGGGAATCTTGCGCGATGACGCCATGATCAGCGCCCAGGTCAGTTCCGCCGGCGCGGTCGGATCGCCGACGCCTTCGACGATGGCGACGCCGCGCTCGGTGGCGGCCGCGACATCGACATGGCCGCTCACCTTTCCCGTCTGCGAAATCAGCCTGAGCCTGGGCAGCTTGCCGAGCAGGGCGCGCGTAACCGTTGTTCTTTCGCGGATCAGCACGAGCGCCTCGACCTCGGCTAGACGTATCGCAAGTTGACCCAGGCCGCGCGCGCTATTGTTGAAGACCTTGACGTCGTGGCCGTCCAGCAACCGGAAACAGTCCAGTTGGCGCACACAGTCCTGGTAATCGTCGAGAATGGCGATTTTCATGCTTTTCTTTCAACTTTTTAACAAACTCGTAATAAAAATACGTCAATGCGAAAAATCGGCAAATCCTTACTACAAAACTCAACAATTTTTCCTACATTTTTGTTGTAAATCATTGAGGACCGTTATCCCGGCGTGTACAATCGGCTCCTATTTTTCGCTTTATCAACGATATTGCGAACCCAAAGGCCCGTCTGATTATTCCATTTTTCGGGCTGCTGCGCGGTCATGAAATGATCGCCTCCGACAAGACCGCCGTACCGCTGGCAGCTTCGCCAGCCGAGCCAAAAGCTGACGACGATCCTGCCGTGCCGGGACAAGACAGAATTCTTTATTGGCATTGGAGGAAGTACCTATGAACCAACCCGTAATGGGAGGCATTGCAGCCGTGAATGCGCCTAGCTATGTCAAACAGCAAAAGCTGATCAACTGGGTTACGGAAATCGCCGCCCTTACAAAACCCGATCGCATCTACTGGTGCGACGGTTCGCAGGAAGAGTACGATCGCCTGTGCGCAGAGATGGTTGCCGCCGGCACCATGAAGAAGCTCAACGAAGCCAAGCGCCCGAACAGCTACCTCGCCTGCTCCGATCCGTCGGACGTGGCGCGCGTCGAAGACCGCACCTACATCTGCTCCGCAAAACAGGAAGACGCCGGCCCGACCAACAACTGGGTCGCCCCCGCGGAAATGCGCGTCACCCTCAACGGCCTGTTCGACGGCTGCATGCGCGGCCGCACCATGTACGTGGTGCCGTTCTCGATGGGCCCGCTCGGTTCGCCGATCGCCCACATCGGCGTCGAACTGTCCGACACTCCCTATGTGGCGGTCAACATGCGCATCATGACCCGCATGGGCAAGGCCGTGTATGACGTGCTGGGCACCGACGGCGACTTCGTTCCCTGCGTGCACACCGTCGGCAAGCCGCTGGCCAAGGGCGAGAAGGACGTGCCGTGGCCGTGCAACGACACCAAGTACATCGTCCACTATCCGGAAACCCGCGAAATCTGGTCCTTCGGCTCCGGTTACGGCGGCAACGCGCTGCTGGGCAAGAAATGCTTCGCGCTGCGCATCGCTTCCACCATGGGCCGCGACCAGGGCTGGCTGGCAGAACACATGCTGATCCTCGGCGTCGAATCGCCGGAAGGCAAGAAGCACTATGTGGCGGCGGCCTTCCCGTCGGCCTGCGGCAAGACCAACTTCGCGATGCTGATCCCGCCCAAGGCCTTCAACGGCTGGAAGGTGACCACCATCGGCGACGACATCGCCTGGATCAAGCCGGGCGCCGACGGCCGCCTGTACGCGATCAATCCGGAAGCCGGCTATTTCGGCGTGGCGCCGGGCACCAATGCCAATTCCAACGCCAACTGCATGGATTCGCTCAATTCCAACACCATCTTCACCAACGTCGCGCTGACCGATGACGGCGATGTCTGGTGGGAAGGCATGACCAAGGAAGCCCCGGCGCACCTGATCGACTGGCAGGGCAAGGACTGGACACCCGAAATCGCCAAGGAAACCGGCCGCAAGGCTGCGCATCCGAACGCGCGCTTCACCGTGGCCGCGACCCAGAACCCGGTCATCGACCCGGCCTGGGACGATCCGGCCGGCGTGCCGATCTCGGCCTTCATCTTCGGCGGCCGCCGCTCGACCACCGTGCCGCTGGTGACCGAAGCCCGCAGCTGGGTGGAAGGCGTGTACATGGCCGCGACCATGGGTTCGGAAACCACTGCCGCCGCCGCCGGCCAGCAGGGCGTGGTGCGCCGCGATCCGTTCGCGATGCTGCCGTTCATGGGCTACAACATGAGCGACTATTTCCAGCACTGGCTCAACATCGGCAAGAAGATCGCTGCTTCGCCGGCCGAAATGCCCAAGATCTTCTGCGTCAACTGGTTCCGTACCGACGAGAACGGCAAGTTCGTCTGGCCGGGCTTCGGCGACAACATGCGCGTGCTCAAGTGGATGCTGGACCGCATCGAAGGCAATGCGGGCGGCAGCGAAAACATCTTCGGCGTGACCCCGCGCTACGAAGACCTGCAGTGGGAAGGCATAGACTTCACCCGCGAGCAGTTCGACCGCATCACCTCGATCGACAAGGCGGCCTGGGAAGTGGAACTCAAGCTGCACGAGGAATTGTTCGACAAGCTGAAGTACCACCTGCCGAGCGAGCTGCAGTCGACCAAGGCTCAGTTGGAAAAGCGCCTGGCGGCCTGAACCGTCTTCGCTTTCCGCTGTACAAGAAAGGCACCGCAAGGTGCCTTTTTCTTTTTGCGGCGCGGCCCGGGTACGGCAACCGGAGCAACTGCGCAGTCACGATTCTTGCATGCGCTGGTTTTCGGTCGTACTACCCGGAGCCGGCTGCCTGCGGCGGATCAGGGATCTTCATGCGATGCAGATACGCGTTTGCCGCAATGATGCTCAAGGCGGGAAAAAGCTTGCGGCAGGCTCCGCACTGGTTAAAAATGCAATGCTTTATGCATGGGAAATATTCTCAAGCCGTTCTCAAGCTGTTGTGTTAGCCGTTTATTTCATGCGCAGACTTTGAAAATATTGCCAAACCAGGCTTGAACGCTCGAAAACGAAGCATGATGCCGGGACAACTTGGCCGGCGGGCGCTTCATGACCAGGCGCTTAATCGATATCACAAACGAAAAGGATTCAATATGGCGACAAGCTTGCTTACCTTGCTTGATGACATTGCCCTCCTGGCGGACGACGTCGCAGTCATGTCGAAAGTCGCTGCCAAGAAAACCGCTGGCGTCCTGGGCGACGATATCGCATTGAATGCGAACCAGGTGACAGGCTTTGCGCCGAGCAGGGAGCTGCCGGTCGTGTGGTCGGTGGCAAAAGGCTCGGCGTTGAACAAGGTAATCCTTGTACCTATCGCACTGCTGCTGGTGGCGTTCGCGCCCTGGTCATTGACGCCGCTACTGATGATAGGCGGTGCTTTCCTTTGCTTTGAAGGCGTCGAGAAAGTCTTTCACAAGCTGTTGCATTCCAAGGAGGAAGATGCCGAACACCATGCCGCGCTGGTGAACAATGTGCAGATGACCCCAGAGCAGCTGCTGGCCGCGGAAAAAGAAAAAATCAAGGGTGCGGTGCGCACCGACTTCATCTTGAGCGCAGAGATCGTCGCGATTTCGCTGGGAACCATGCAAGGCGCTCCTTTTGCGACCCAGGCGACCGTGCTCGTTGCCATTTCCATCCTCTTCACGGTCGGCGTCTACCTGGTGGTCGCGGGCGTCGTCAAGCTGGACGATCTCGGTCTTTACCTGAGCGCCGGCGCAAGTTCGGCGAAACAGGCGATGGGACGTTTCATCCTTTGGATCACGCCCTATCTGATGAAAACGCTGTCCTTCGTCGGCACCGCCGCCATGTTCCTGGTCGGCGGCGGCATCGTCGTCCACGGCTTCCCGTTCCTGCATCACTTCGTGGAGGACGCCGGACACAAGGTGGAAGGACTTCCCACGGTCGGCAGCATCCTGGCCTTCGGCACCCCGTTGTTGTTCAACATGCTGGTCGGCCTGGTGGTCGGCTCGCTCGTGCTCGGCCTGGTTCACCTGTACAAGAAGGCGTTTCGCAAAGGTGCGGTTGCGCACTGAGCCACCAAGGCACCGAAGCACCGAGCGGCAGACAGGACCCGGAGCGCAAATCTGCCGCTTATTCCATGTCTTGCCGGACCCGCTGCAGTATCCAGTCATAGAGAATTTTGACCTCTGCGCGCCCGGCCCCGGGCGCGCGCACCAGCCAGTACGCGTAGTCGCTGACGCCGGTGTCGGCGCCGGGATGGGCGACCAGCCGGCCATCCTTGAGCATAGGCCCGACCAGCGCAAGCCGGCCCAGCGCCACCCCGTGCCCGTCGAGGGCAGCCCGGATCACCTGGTCATACTGGTTGAAATGCAAGAAGCGGCGCGCCCTGGCATGGGGCAGGCCCTTAATGCCCAGCCAATCCGACCAGCGCAGCCATGGACGGCCGCGCTCATCCCATTCCAGCAACACCTGCTGCAGCAGCGCCTCGTCGCTGGCGAACGCCCTGGCGGCGAGCGCCGGATGCGCGACCGGGACCACCTGCTCGTGGAACAGGCGCACCGCACCGGCCGGCGCCTGCGCCTGCCGGCAATAGCGGATCGCCAGGTCGATGCCTTCGCCGGACAGGTCGAGCACGCTGTTGTGCGCGGCCACCCGCACGTCGATCTCCGGGTGCGCGCTCTGGAAAGCGCCGAGCCAGGGAAGTATCCACAGCGAAGTTACGCCGATGCTGGCGGTGATCGTCACCGGCTGCGGCCGCACGCCGCCGCGTACCGCCTCCGAAAACTCGCCAATGCGGTCCAGCCAGGGCGAGGCCATTTCGAACAGCTGCTCGCCGACCTCCGTCAGGGCGATGGCGCGGTGCTTGCGCACCAGGAGCGGCACGCCGAGATGGGATTCCAGCGCCTGCACCTGGCGGCTCAAGGCCGACTGGGTAAGGCAGAGATCCTGTGCCGCGAGCGTAATGCTCATGCGGCGCGCCACGGCGACGAAGCCGCGCAGCGCATCCAGCGGGGGCAGGTCAAGCAGCTTGCTCATGGCGGACCTTGGTTGATTTGCATGCATCCAGCGCATGCGATGCATGCATAAAGAGCGCTTGAACGCGCAATTCCCATCTATAAACTGGGCATGTCTGCAGCGATTCTAGCGCATGCAATTCATGCATGCGAGCAGCTGCAATTGGCATGGAGGCAAGGAGGCAATATGGACATGCAAGCACCGCAGCACAGGTTTGTCACCGGAAAACTCGGTTATCTGGCGCCTTCCGGGCACCGGCCTTACCAGTACATGACGCCGCCGCCGGCGGGCGCCGCATGGCACAACACCGAATACGAGCAGCGCGCCTGCCGCATCGTCAATGCCCGCCATGTCGCGGCGTCGCTGTCGCTGGAAAACAATGGTTTCGAACTGCTCGATCGCCCGAGCAAGGTGAGCGACTTCAACGACGCGGCTCAGGTACAGGGCGTCTATTACCGCGAATTGGAACAGCTGGCGCTCGAACTGACCGGCGGCCTGCGCGCGCAGGTGTTCGATCACCAGCTGCGGCAGCGGGAAGCGGGCCGGCCGGCGCTCGGCTTCGGCCGCGAGGCTGCCTCGACGACACCGGCGGCGCTGGGCCGGGTACACAACGACTATACCGAGTCGTCCGGTCCGCGCCGCGCGCGGCAGCTGATGCCGGACATGGCACAGGACCATCCCTTCCTGATCCTCAACTTCTGGCGGCCGGTGGACTACGCTGCGCTCGACACGCCGCTGGCGCTGTGCGATCCGCGCAGCTTTCCGATGCAGGACTGGGCCTGCGCGGACCTGATCTACCCGGACCGCAAGGGAGAAATCTATCTCGGCCGGCATGCGCCCGGCCATCACTGGTACTACTACCCGGCGATGACGCCGCGGGAAATGCTGGTCTTCGTGTCCTTCGATTCCCGGCTCGACAGCACGGTGCGCATGACGCCGCATTGCGCGTTCGACGATCCGACCGCGCCGGACGATGCGCCGCCGCGGCGTAGCATCGAGGCGCGCTGCCTGGTGGTTCTGGATTGATCGGAAAAACCATGAATGACACTCTCAAGACCGGACTCACAGGGCACCAGCCCTTGCACCACACGCCGCCGACGCTCGAATTCTGGTTCGAGTTCGGCAGCAACTACAGCTACCTGAGCGTGATGCGCATCGAAGCGCTGGCGCGCGATGCCGGTATCGGCATCGCATGGAAGCCGTTCCTGCTCGGGCCCATCTTCCGCGACTTCGGCTGGAGCAGCTCGCCCTTCGTTCTGCAGGAGGAAAAGGGCCGTTATGTCTGGCGCGACATGGCGCGGCAGGCGGCGAAACACGGGCTGCCGTTCAACAAGCCCAGCCGCTTTCCCCGTTCGGCGGTGCTGCCGCTGCGGGTGGCGCTGCTCGGCGCCGGGCAAGCCTGGCTGCCGGCCTTCTGCCGGACGGTGATGCGGCAGAACTGGGTCGACGATATCGAGATCGACAGCGCCGACAGCGTCAGGCTGGCGCTGCTGCCGCTGCTGCCGGTAGGCGGCGATGCGGACGTCCTCATCCGGCAAGCGCAGAGCGAAGACAACAAGCTTGCCCTGCGCCGGCAGACGGAAGAGGCGCGGCGGCGCGGCATCTTCGGCGCGCCGACCTTTTTCGTCGGCGACGAGATGTACTGGGGCGACGACCGGCTGGATGACGCGGTCCTGTACGCGAAAACACTTGCAGCCCGCTGATAGATCACTGAGCGCTTACTGATTCCAGGCGCCGGTGCGTTCGAGATGCGGCGACTGCTCCTGCAAGGCCCAGCGCAGCGGGAACGCCGCCTTTCGCAGCAGCCAGCGCCCGGCTTCAAAGCGCAGCAGGCGCTGCGCTCCGGCGAACTGCCGCAGCCGTTCGCCCGCCCATTCCACCGTTCCGCGTCCGCTCATCTGCAGGATGTCGCCCTGCTCGAAATCGATGAACAGCAGCCCGGCGCGGCCATCCGCCACCAGGTTGCCGATGGTGTTGAAGAAATTGTTGCCGATGAAATCCGGCCAGCAAAGCGAGCCGTCGGCATCGACCGCGACGAAACCTGGCCTGCCGCCACGATGCGACACGTCGGCGCCGTAGGCGGAATCGTCCGCAGCGCCGGACGCCGCATTGGAGGCAGTGGCAATGAAGAAGGTATCGCTGCGGCGGATCAGCGCCACCGCTTCCTGCGGCAGCGCGCCATCTCCTGCCAGCACCTCTTCGCCAGCCGCCGCGAATCTTGCATCGGCGATCTCGCGCGTCTGGATATATTTCGGGCAATTGCCGAAGCTCTGCTGCACCGCGAGCGTGAAGCCGCGTTCGTCGAGCTCGCTGACGATGCCGTTGGCGCGATTGCGGCGGCGCGTCTCGAACTGCAGTCCGAGCAGGCCCAGGCGCTGTCCCGGCTGCATAGCCGGCGCCAGCGGATCCTGCGCCGCCGGCAGCGCCGCGATGCGCAGCGTCCTGTTGTCGGGCGAACTGACAAAGCCGGGCTCGCCGCAGAGGATGGAAGCCCAGACTTCTCCGTGGCGGTCGATACCGCCGGCGAGCAGCGTCGGCAGCAGCGGAAAGAACTCGCGGTGCTGCTCGGGCATGTAATCGCGTATGACCACCGCGCCGACCCTTGCCATCTGTTCGCGCACGCCGGCGCGCTCCTGCGCGTCGATTTCGCCGCGATGGAACGGCGCAGGGTTGCGCGAATCGGCGGGAAGCTTGGTTTCCATGGGACCTCCTAGGCGGCGCTCGCCGCCGGCTTGACGAGTTCGATCATCGGCAAAAAGCGTGGCAGGCCCTCGATGCGCCGCAGCCATGCGCGCAGCGCCGGATACTCCTGCAGCGAGACATCGCCTTCCGGAGCGCGGGCAATGTAGCTATAGGCGGCAATGTCGGCGATCGTCGGATGGCCGGCCGCAAGGTAATTGCGTGCCTGCAGATGCGACTCCATCAGCTTGAACAGACGGTGGGCGAGATCCGCCGCCGCCTCCATGTTGACCGGCCGGCCGAACTGCTTGCCGATGCGCGCCAGTCCGGGGCCGAACGCGATTTCGCCGGAAGCCACCGACAGCCAGCGCTGCACATTGGACGCGCCGACCGGGTCGCGCGGCAGCCATTGTTCGCCGCCGTACTTGTGCGCCAGATAGACCAGGATGGCATTGGAATCGCTGACGACGGTGCCGCCATCGTCGATCACCGGCACCTGGCCGAAGGGATTGAGCTTCAGGAATTCCTCGCTCTTTTGCTGGCCGGCGCGCAGGTCGATGTCGATGGTTTCATATTGCAGATCGAGCAGCGACAGGAACAGTTCGGCGCGGTGCGCATGTCCGGAGATAATGCTGCGGTACAGCTTGATCGGTGTGGCGGGCATGAAAGCCTCCTTGTTGAAATGGGAAGGCCATTGTGCCGCCTCCACATTACTGAATAAATGGCAGGAAACAAAGCAAATTGCTTCATAATCCGGATTAATCATCAACGCCAACTTCATTCCGGACCGGCAGCATGGACAAACTCCGCAGCATCCAGACCTTCATCGCCATCGCCGAACGCGGCAGCCTGACCGCCGCGGCGGAAGCGCTCGACACTTCGCTGCCGACCGTGGTGCGCAAGCTGGCGGAACTGGAAGCCAACCTCGGCGTTCGGCTGTTCAATCGCACCACCCGGCGCATCCATCTGACGGACGAGGGCCATCGCTACCTGGCCATCTGCAAGACAACGCTCGGCCAGCTGGAGGAAGCCGAGGAGGCGCTGTTCGACGCGAAAGCCAAGCCGAGCGGCAAGCTGGTGCTGACGGCACCGGTCCTGTTCGGGCGGCTGCATGTGGCGCCGCTGGTTGCCGAGTTCATGCGCATGCATCCGGCGCTGTCGGTGGAAATGCTGCTGCTCGACCGCAGTATCGATCTGATCGAGGAAGGCGTCGATCTCGCGGTGCGCATCGGACACCTTGCCGACTCCACCTTGCATGCCGTTCAAGCCGGAGAACTGCAGCGGGTGTTCTGCGCCAGTCCCGCTTATCTGAAGCAGCATGGCGTGCCGAAGCATCCGGATGAACTGTCCGGCCATGCCGGCATCCGCTTTACCGGGCGCAGCGTGCTGTCGGAATGGCAGTATCGTGAAAATGGACGCAACCTGACGGTGCGCTTCAACCCACGCCTGATGACCAATTCGGTCGATGCGGCGATCAATGCCTGCCGCGACGGCCTCGGCATCGGCGCCTTCCTGTCCTACATGGTGCAGGCGCCGGTACGCGCAGGCGAACTCAAGCCCATCCTGCGCAAGTACGAATCGGAGCCGCTGCCGATTCATTTTCTCTACCCGCATTCCAAGCTGCTGTCGGCGCGGGTGCGCGCCTTCATCGACTTCGCCGTGCCGCGCCTGCGGCAGCAGGATTTCATCGGATTTTGATTTTTCCTGCATGCAAGGCCGAGTTTGGAGTGCTATTCTAAACATGGGCTACAGACATTGCTTGTAAGTGCCTACTTTAGTGCCAGACGCTTAACAACCAAGCATGGCATGCTAAAGTACGCCGAATTCGAGGTTGCAGTAGCCTTTGGGTAACGAATCATTACAATTTCCAACTTGCGGATAACTTGCCGTACGGCAATATTTGAGCAAGAATGAAGCGGTATGTTGAGTAATTCCCTCAATTCCGGGCATTGGCTTGCCCACTTAACCTGACAGTCTTTCATGGCTTCCCAACTTGGCGACGGCGCTCCTGTTGCTTGTGCAATTCCGGCGGAACGGCGCGGCGAGATTCTTCAGGAACTCGCCAGGCTGGCTTCGACCGCCGCCAATGCGCAGATCGACGGTCTGACAAGCCGGTTGTCGGAAGCCCTGCTGCGCGCCTCGGCGGCATGCCTCGATCCGGCCGACGCGCGCCTGCATTTCAATGCCGCCAACCTGCTCAAGAAGAACCGCTATCCGTTCTATTACGTCGTCTCCGAACGACTGGGCGCGGTTCTGGCGCAGGAAATCCTGATGGCCGCCAATCCGGAACTGCCGCCGGACGATGGCGGCGATGCGCCGCCGTCGCTGGACCCGGACGTGGAAATCGACAAGCGGCTGTCGCTGGTCAAGGTCAGCCGCTCGATAGAGAATGAACATGCAGACCGCCTGCACGCGCTCGGCATGCGCCTGGGCTGCCTGCTCGGGCGCAGCCCGCTCATCACCGCCGAAAACCCGTTCCGGCCGCATGTGTTCCTGGCCGTCGTGCATGACGCCTGGTGCGAATTCCAGCCCGACACCAAGTCCCATCACGTGGTATTTCCGCTGCTGGGACCCGAGCTTTGCCTGGACATGGGGCCGATACTGCATGCGCTCAATACCGCCCTGGTGAAGCTCGGCGTCATGCCGCAGCTGCTGCAGGTGAGCCGCGATGCCGAAGGCGTGGCGACTACCGCCGTGGTCGAAGAACCCGACAATGACGAACTGCTGCCGCGCCTGCGCCGGCTGTTTCCCGATCGGGAACACAAGCCGGCCGACCGGCCGCTGTCCGGCGGCTTTCCCTCGCTGTTCGATGACGATGCCGTGGTCGCCAGCGTGGCGCGCAATGCGCTGCTGGGCTACCTGACCGGCTTCGACAAGCACCGTGCCGGCCCGCCGCCGGCGGGGCTGCTCGACGAGATCCGCCGCAGCGCGCCGCGCGACGCGTTGAGCGAAACCGACGACCATGTGCTGAGGCTGCTGGCCAAGGTGTTTGAAGTGGTCCAGGCCGATCCCCGCATCGCTCCCGAGCTGCAAAAGCCCTTGCGCGAACTGCAGCTGCCGGCATTGAAAGCCGCCTTGGCGGACCAGGCGTTCTTCTTCAAGCGCAATCATCCGCCGCGCCGCGCGGTAGAGTTGCTGGTCGGCTTGTCCGGCGGCTGGGAACCGAGCCGCGGAGCGTCCGACCCGCTCTACCTGCTGATCGAACGCTGCATCCAGCGCATCGTCCGCGACGGCGATGACCGTCCCGCCGTGTTCGCCGAAGTCGTCGCCGACCTGGAGGCGTATCAGCAGCGCGAGCAGACCGCGGCCGCGCAGACCCTGACCTCATCCATCGCCGGCGCCCTGCAGCAGGAAAAAATGCTCGAAGCCGAGCGCGCGGCCAGACACGAAGTCGCATTGCGCATCGGCACCGGCGAAGTGATCGCCTTTGTCGAAGCCTTCCTGCAGGACAGATGGGTGCCGGTGCTGACGCTGGCCTACAGCGTCAGGGAGGAAAAGCCGCAAGCGCTGGACAATGCGCTCAAGACCATGGACGACCTGGTATGGAGCGTGAAACCCAAGATCACGCCGGAAGAGCGCAAGGAGCTGATCTCCAAGCTGCCGTCCATCGTCGCCGCGCTCAACAAATGGCTCGACGTGATCCGCTGGAATGACGAGGCGCGCACCAGGTTCTTCAGCGACCTGGCGAAATGCCATGCCTCGATCGTGCGCGCGCCGGTGGAACTGTCGCCGGAGCGCCAGCTGCAGATGGCGCTGGCGGTGGCAAAACATGCGACCGAGCGCCGCCTGCGCAAGCAGGCCAATGCGGCGCCCGAACCGGCTCAGGATGAATTCGATGCCCTGGTGGCCGGCCTGGAGCAGGGCAACTGGGTCGACTTCGGCCGCGAGGACCGCACACGGCGGCTGCGCCTCGGCTGGATCAGTCCGCTGCGCAATCTGTATGTCTTCGCCACGCATGAGCGGCGCGAAGCCTTGTCGCTGACGGCACAGGAACTGGCAAAAGCCCTTCGCGAGGGTCGCGCGCATATCGCGCCGGGCGCGGGTCTGATCGGCAAGGCGCTGGCGCAGGCGCTCGGCGTCGATGCCACCAATGCCACCAATGCCACCAATGCCACCAACGCCGCCAATTCATCGGACAAATCGGCCGCTTAACTGCCGCCATATTCCGCGGCCATATCCATTTCTCCCGCTTCCGCTCTACACTAGAGCGGTTTCAGTCTGACCGAACCATTCCATCGACGCGAAGGAGGGCTTCATGGCATTACTGATTGCGGGCATCGTATTGTTTATCGGCATTCATCTCGTTCCCGTGCTGACCGGGCTGCGCAGCCGCCTGTTCGGCGCGCTCGGCGAGAAGCGCTACAAGGCCGTGTTTTCGATGGCATCGGCGCTCGGCCTGGTGCTGATCATCATCGGCTATGCGCGCGCGCCGGCGGAACCGCGGCTGTTCGCGCCGTTTTCCGCCGCCATCATGGCGGCGCCGCTGGTGATGCTGTTGAGTTTCGTGCTATTCGCGTCGGCCAACATGAAGACCCACATCCGCAGCCGCCTGAAGCATCCGATGCTGCTCGGACTGCTGCTGTGGTCCGGCGTGCATCTGCTGGCCAACGGCGAATTGAGGACCACGATCCTGTTCGGCGCCTTCCTCGCGTATGCGGTGATCGATCTGATTTCGGCCACCAGCCGCAACGCGGTCAGGCAATTCACGCCGGTGGCGCGCCAGGACCTGATGGCCGTCACCGGCGGCGTGTTGCTGGCGCTCTTGGTGATGACCTTCCATCGCCAGCTGTTCGGAGTGGCCTCGGTGCCCTGGGGCACTTGAGAACTCGAGCACATAATGGTCAGCCGGCGTCGAACTCTTCCGCCAGGAAATCGATGAAGGCGCGCACCCTGGCGGGCAGGTTGCGCCGGCTGGCATAGAACACGAACAGATCGGCCGGCGCCAGCGTGTAGTCGGGCAGCACGATGCGCAGCCGGCCGCTCTGCAGGTACTTCGCGACATCCCACTCGGAGCGCACCAGGATGCCGTGGCCTTCCAGCGCCCAGTTCAGCACCACGTCGCCGTCATTGCTCGACAGCCTGCCGCCGACTTTCACCGTATCGCTCCTGCTTCCTTTCTGCAGCCGCCAGACGCCGTGCGCATCGTCGTTCTGGCGGTGGACGATGCAATTGTGGCCGGCCAGTTCCTCCGGCGCGACCGGCGTGCCGTACTTCTTCAGGTAGGTAGGCGCGGCGCACAGGAAGCGCTTGTTCGACATGATGCGGCGCGCGCTCAGCCGGGTGTCGGGCAGCTCGCCGAAGCGGATGCCGAGATCGAAGGCTTCCTCCACCAGGTTGATCGGCCGGTCGGTCAGCTGCAGCTGCACGTCCACCTCGGGATAGCGACGGGCGAACTTCGACACCAGCGGCGCGATGGTGGTGCGGCCGAAGCCGAGGGTGGCATTCACCCTGAGCAGGCCCTGCGGCGCATCGCGGCCTGCGCGCAATTGCTCTTCCATGTCCTTCATCGCCCCCAGGATGCGGCTCGCATGCTCGAGATACAGTTCGCCTTCGCTGGTCAGGCTCAGGGTGCGGGTGGTGCGATTGACCAGCCGCACGCCGAGACGCTGCTCCATCTGCGCCAGGCGCTTGGTGACCGCCGGCGGGGTGATGTCGAGCTCGCGCGCGGCGGCCGACAGGCTGCCCTTGCGCGCCAGCACGCTGAAAAACGCGAGTTCGGAAAGATTGTCGTTTTTAACCATGGGTGAAAGATGCTTTGAATCTCAGGAAATTATACGCAGCCGCGCGCGGTCTACACTGGCGCCGTTCCTGATTCCTTTCCGAGGCCGCCATGAAGATCGTTGAAATCCGAGAAAAAACCCTTCCCATCAGTTCCAGCATCCGCAACGCCTACATCGACTTCAGCAAGATGACGCTGAGCCTGGTCGCGGTGATCACCGACGTGATACGCGACGGCAAGCCGGTGGTCGGCTACGGCTTCAACTCCAACGGCCGCTACGGCCAGGGCAACCTGATGCGCGAGCGTTTCATCCCGCGCATCCTCGCCGCCGATCCGGCCTCGCTGGTCAATGACGAGGGCAATAATCTCGATCCGCACAAGATCTGGGACTGCATGTTTACCAATGAAAAGCCGGGCGGCCATGGCGAGCGCTCGGTTGCCATCGGTACCATCGACATGGCGGTCTGGGATGCGGTGGCGAAGATCGTGAACAAGCCGCTATTCCGCCTGCTGGCCGAGCGCTACGGCGACGGCACGGTCAACAAGGACGTGTTCGTCTATGCGGCGGGCGGCTATTACCATCCCGGCCAGGACCTCGATGCGCTCAAGGATGAAATGCGCAGCTATCTCGACCGCGGCTACACCGTGGTGAAAAAGAAGATCGGCGGCGCCTCGCTCGACGACGACCTGCGCCGCATCGACGCGGTGCTGTCGGTGCTGCAGGATGGGCAGAAGCTGTGCGTGGACGCCAACGGCCGCTTCGACATGGATACCTCGATCGCCTATGCGAAGGCTTTGTCGCAGTACGACCTGTTCTGGTACGAGGAAGCGGGCGATCCGCTCGACTTCGAACTGCAGGCGGTGCTGCGCAATTACTACGACAAGCCGATGGCCACCGGCGAAAACCTGTTTTCCATGCAGGATGCGCGCAACCTGATCCGCTACGGCGGCATGCGCGCCGACCGCGACTGGCTGCAATTCGACTGCGCGCTCAGCTATGGCCTGGTGGAATACCTGCGCACGCTAGCCATGCTGCGCCAGCACGGCTGGTCGCCAAGCCGCTGCATCCCGCACGGCGGGCACCAGATGTCGCTCAACATCGCCGCCGGACTGGGGCTTGGGGGCAATGAATCCTATCCGGACCTGTTCCAGCCATTCGGCGGTTTTCCGGATGGGGTGCAGGTGGTCGACGGGCATGTGACCATGCCGGAACTGCCGGGGATCGGGTTCGAGGGGAAGGCGAATCTGTATAGCGAGATGCGGGCGCTGAGTGCTTAGGGGCTGAGGTCAGAAAGAATATCTCGTCGAACGACGGGCCTTGGTGCAGGCACGGAGGCCTGCACTACCTAGACCAAAAATGCTTTCCAAAAAAGACGGAAGACCAAGCCAGCGCATAGAGGCTGTTAAAAGTCCCCCTTTTGGGAACCCCGCAGGGGCATTGGCAACGGGGTCGCCTTCTTTTGCTTACCTTTCTTGGCGAGACAAGAAAAGTGAGTGGCCGCCGGGCCACCCCCGGCAAGCATCCACGAAGAGATGAGCGCATCAGCAGCGCATCGCTGCAAATCACCTTCCAGCACTTAATTCCCCGCACAGTAGCAGCGACTTGTGTTTGCCGGGTATGGCCCCGATAGGCCATTTACTTAGAGCCATGCTCCTTTGGCGTCGTTAGAACGGATTCTTTAACAGCCTTTATACGCTGCTTGATTTGCTGTTGCACACCTTGGTTTCTTGCATTCGGAGGATGGAGCTTTCACTCCAGACGTCGCAAAACACCAAAAATTGTCAAACCCACCTCATTTCTCGCAAGACATACTTTCCGCTCTGGGCTACACTCCTCCCATAGTCATGGGATAAGCATGACGCTGCCCGAGGAGGAGACAATGACGCGTTCCGTGGAAGAATGAAGGAACAGAAATGATGCGTGGCCTTATCCTGGCCTTGGCGTGCGCGGCTAATCTTGCCACTGCCGCCTCTACCGCCGCCGATGCGCCGAAGATCATGCGGCTCGCCAGCCTGGAATGGCTGCCGTATGTCGGCGCCATGCTGGACAGGGAGGGCTGGTCGGGGCATGTGGCCGCCGTGGCGGCCCGGCCCGGATACCAGGTCAGGATCGATTACTTTCCCTGGACGCGGGCGGTGCAGCTGGGCATGCGCGATGCGCAGTATGCCGGCTACTTTCCGGCGTACTACACCGAGGAAAGAGCCCGCCAGTGCCATTTCTCGCAACCCATCGGCAGCAGCACCGTCGGCCTTGCCTATCTGAAGGACACGCCGCTGGCATGGAATACCCTGCAAGACCTGGCGTCCCTGAAAATTGCCGTGGTGGCGGGATTTTCCAACGGGCCGGCCTTCGACACCATGGTGCGCGAGGGCAGACTGGCGGTCGACGCGTCGCCGAACGACATGCTGAACCTGCGCAAGCTGCTGGCCCAGCGTGTCGATACGGTAGTCATCGACAAGCTGGTGATGCGATACCTGATGCTGAGCGAGCCTAGCCTGGCGCGCGAGCGCGACCGGATTGCCTTTCATGAAAAGCCGCTGGCGGAACTGCCGCTGCATGTCTGCTTCCAGCGTACTCCGGAAGGCAGGGAAATGCAGCAGGCATTCAACCGGAGCCTGCAGGACATGCCGCTGAAGAAGCTCGAAAGCGAGTACTTCCAGCAGCTCGAGCGCAAGGCGCCGCCGCTGCGGTAAGCCTGAAGCACCAGGATCCGACAGTTTTACAGTGACTCCACAGCACAGTTCGCATTGCCATCATCATTGCCATGAACAACAACAATCCAGCCGATGATCTTGAACAAACGCTACGCGCGATCGAGGCCGCCTATGCAGCCAACCTGCCGTCGCGGCTTCAGAGCCTGAGCGACGCACTGGAACAATGCATCCGTGAACCGGCGGCAGCCGAGCACCTGAATGCGCTGCTGGTCAAGCTGCATGGCATGGCCGGCTCGGCAGGCACATTCGGCTTCGCCAGGCTGGGCCAGCAGGCCAGCGACCTGGAAATTCGGCTGACGGCTTATATCAAGGACGTCAAGAGCGGTGCCAGTCATGATTTTTCGCCGCTCGCCGCCGGCATCAAGGAGTTGCTGCGCTGGGCGCTTATCAATCCGAAGGCTGGTGAGGGTGTGCCGGAGGCGCAAGCAAATGTTCCGGTCAGTCACGCTGTGGAGCAGGACAATGCCGATGGCGGACGCCTCATCTATCTGGTCCATGACAACGCCGAATCGGTCGCCGACATCGCGGCGCAATTCCAGTATTTCGGCTATGAAGTCATGACCGCCGGCGGGCTGGAAGAGCTGGAACAGGCAATCCGCCGCCGTCCTCCGGCTGCGGTGGTCATGGATCTTGCCTTCCCATCCGGGATACTGGCCGGCGCGGAGCAGATCGCCCGCATCAAGGCGGTCAGCGAACACCGTTTCGCCCTGATCTTCATTAGCACGCGCAGCACCTTCGAGGCGCGCCTGGCGACCGTCAAGGCCGGCGCCGACGGCTATTTTTCCAAGCCGCTGGACATGGTGGCGCTGGTTGACCTGCTCGACCGCCTGATCGCGCGCGAAGAAGACGAAGCAAGCCGCATCCTGATCGTGGATGACGAAGTGGAGACCGCCGACTATCACGCGACGCTGCTGCGCCAGGCCGGCATGGACGTGCGCACGCTGTACAAGGTGGAGAACATCCTGCAGGTGATGGGCGAATACCGGCCGGAGCTGATCCTGATGGATGTCTACATGCCTGCCTGCGACGGCATCAACGTGGCGCGCGTGATCCGGCAGGATGCGCTCTATCTCGACGTGCCCATCGTCTTCCTGTCAAGCGACAGCAACCTGGACAACCAGCTCAACGCCATCGCTTCCGGCGCCGACGATTTCCTCAACAAGCCGATCCAGCCGCTGCACCTGATCTCCGCCGTGACCAGCCGGGTCAAGCGCTATCGCGACCTGCGCAGCCTGATCATGCGCGACAGCCTCACCGGCCTGTTCAATCACTCGGCGGTAAAGGAACAGCTGGCGCGCGAACTGGCCACCGCGCGCCGCATGCAGAAACCGCTGTCGCTGGCGATGCTCGACATCGACCGCTTCAAGAGCGTCAACGACACCTACGGCCATCCGGTGGGCGACCAGGTGATCCGCGCGCTGTCGCGCCTGCTGCAGCAGCGCCTGCGCCGCAGCGACATCATCGGACGCTACGGCGGCGAGGAATTCGTGGTCATCATGCCGCATACTCCGGCGAGCGCGGCGCTGCCGGTGCTCGACCAGATCCGCACCTCCTTTTCCAACATCCGCCACCATGCGGAGCACCAGGATTTCACGGTCACCTTCTCCGCGGGCGTGGCCGAAATCGGGCCCGATATCGATGCCGAGGAATTGCTGCGGCGAGCCGACGCGGCGCTCTACCAAGCCAAGGCCGGCGGCCGCAACCTCATCGTCAAGGCCTGAACGCCGAACGCGATGCACGCCATGCCAACCATGCTTGACGTACGGCATCTTCACCATGCTTGAATAAGCCGCGCCGCCGTCTTTTTGTTTCGCTGTGCGGTTTTCTAACGCGAAAATTGAAACTGGAATAGTATGGAGGCCAACGCCGATTCCTTTCCTTCATTTCTGCCGATGAACAGCATGAGCAATCAACTCCCCATCGAAGCCATCCTCGAAGAAAGCTTTCATACCCTGCCGAGCCTCATCCACCTGCATGCGAAGGCAAGTCCGGACCATCCGGCGCTGGTGCAGGATGGAAAAGCAATCAGCTATGCCGAACTCGACCAGCTGATGGATCGCGTCGCCGCCGCACTGCAGCGCGACGGCGTCAAGCCGCGCGAGGCCGTCGCCATCTGCGCCGGCACTTCGCTATTCTATGCGGCGGTCTTCCTCGGCAGCCTGCGCGCCGGCGTCGCAGTGGCGCCGCTGGCCCCGTCGTCGTCGCCCGAAAGCCTGGTCACAATGGCCGGGGACGCGGATGCGCGGCTGCTGTTCGTCGACAGCGCGGTCGCGCAGCAGCTCTCGCCGGTGCGCGGGCAGCTGTTCATGCCGGTCATCGCGCTCGACGGCAGCGATGCCGGGCAAGCGGTCGATGCCTGGCTGGCGCCGGTCGGCAGCAAGCCGCAGGAAGTCGATATCCAGCCGGACTGGCCGTTCAACATCATTTACTCCTCCGGCACCACCGGCGCGCCCAAGGGCATCGTGCAGCCGCATTCGATGCGCTGGACCCATGTTCAGCGCGGCCGCATCAACGGCTACGACGAGAATGCGGTGACGCTGATCTCGACGCCGCTGTATTCCAACACCACGCTGGTGTGCTTCTTCCCGACCGTGTCGCTGGGCGGCACCGTGGTAATGATGGCCAAGTTCGACGCCGGCGCCTATCTGGCGCTGGCGCAGCAGCACCGCGTCACGCACACCATGCTGGTGCCGGTGCAGTACCAGCGCATCATGGCACGCGAGGATTTCGGGCAATTCGACCTGTCGTCCTTCCGCATGAAGTTCTGCACCAGCGCGCCGTTCTCGGCGGCGCTGAAAGCCGATATCCTGCGGCGCTGGCCGGGCGGCCTGATGGAGTACTACGGCATGACCGAGGGCGGCGGCACCTGCGTGCTGGCTGCGCACGAGCATCCGGACAAGCTGCACACCGTCGGCCAGCCGGCGCCGGGCCACGACATCCGGCTGATCGACGATGCCGGCCGCGAAGTGGGCCCGGGCGAACTCGGTGAAGTGGTCGGCCATTCGCCGGCGATGATGGCCGGCTACCACAAGCAGCCGCAGAAGACGGCCGAGGCCGAGTGGATCGATCCGAGCGGCAAGCGCTTCATCCGCACCGGCGACATCGGCCGCTTCGACGCCGACGGCTTCCTGACGCTGATGGACCGCAAGAAGGACATGATCATTTCCGGCGGCTTCAACGTTTATCCGAGCGACCTGGAAGCGGTGCTGCACCAGCATCCCGACGTGGTCGAGGCGGCCGTGGTGGGCGTGCCGTCGGTGAAGTGGGGTGAAACCCCGGTGGCCTTCGTTGTGGTAAAACCAGGTTCGTCGCTGGATGCGCCGGCGCTGCGCGCCTGGGCCAACGAGCGGCTGGGCAAGACACAGCGGCTGGCCGCAGTCGAACTGGCCGAGGTGCTGCCGCGCAGCGCCATCGGCAAGGTCCTCAAGCGCGAACTGCGCGACGGCTTCGCGACGAAGCTGGATTGAGGCCGGCTTGAGGCCGATGCGCCCGGCGCGGGAGAACCGGGCGCCATGACAATTTTTGAATGAAATCAGAACAACGCACAATGCAGGATCCATCCCTTTTCAATACGCAGGAAGTGCTCGATCTGCTCAAGCTGGAGCAGATCGGCGCCGACTGCTACCGCGGCCAGAGCCACTTCATGGGCAGCCCCAACGTGTTCGGCGGCCAGGTCGTCGGCCAGTCGCTGTATGCGGCGGGCATAACGGTGCCCGAGCGGCGCGTGCACTCGCTGCATTCGATGTTTCTGCTGGCGGGCAATTTCCGCCTGCCGATCGACTATGAAGTGGAAAGGGTGCGCGACGGCGGCTCCTTCAGCACGCGGCGGGTGGTGGCCTCGCAGGAGGGGCGGCGCATTTTCGTGATGTCGGCTTCGTTCCAGCAGGAAGAGGAGGGACTGTCGCACCAGAAGGCGGCGCCGGCCTCGTCGGACCCGGAAACCATCGCTTCCAACATCGAGGAATGGAAGCGTTTGCCGCCCAATCCCAAGCGTCCGTTCATGCCGACGCCGGTCGATTTCCGCGCCGATTTCCAGGGCGACATCCTGAGCGGCAATGACGGCAAGACCACCCGCCAGATCTGGACCCGCGCCCCGGTCGCGCTGCCCGACGACAGGCTGATGCACGAGTCCCTGTTCGGCTACGTGTCGGACTACGGCTTGCTGTGGACCGCGCTGCAGCCGCACGGCATCCGCGTGGGCGACCCGCGCCTGCAGATTGCGAGCCTCGACCACACCATCTGGTTCCACCGTGCGTTCCGCATGGATGAATGGCTGCTGTTCGCCATGGAAACGCCGAACGCCTCCGGCGGACGCGGCCTGTGCTTCGGCCATGTGTACAACCGCCAGGGCGCGCTGGTGGCGAGCATGGCCCAGGAAGGCCTGATCCGGCTGCGCGACAAAAAGTCCTGACAGATCCGGCCTGCCGCTGCAGCAGGTACACTGTTGCACTTTTTAGGAACTGGAATGGAATTCGTCTTGTCGCCGGAGATCTTGGCCGGCCTATTCGCGGCGGCGGCCATCGCCGGCTTTGTCGATGCGATCGCCGGCGGCGGCGGCCTGATCACGATCCCGGTGCTGCTGCTGGCGCAGGTGCCGCCGCTGCATGCGCTGGCCACCAACAAGCTGCAGAGCAGCTTCGGCTCGCTGACCGCCTCGCTGATGGTATTGCGGCGCAGGCTGGTGCGCTGGTCGCAGATGCGGCGGCTGTTCGTCTGCTCGCTGATCGGCTCGGCCTTCGGCGCGTTCGCCGTGCAATTCGTCAGCGCGCAGACGCTCGATATCGTGATCCCCATCGTGCTGGTCAGCATCGCGATGTATTTCCTGCTGGCACCGAATGCCGGCGCGGTGGAACGCAAGCCGCGCGTCAACGAGGCCGCCTACCAGGGCGTGGTGGTTCCGGGCATCGGTTTCTACGACGGCATGTTCGGCCCCGGCACCGGTTCCTTCTTCTCGCTGGCCGGCGTCGCGCTGCGCGGCCACACGCTGCTGACCGCCACCGCCCAGGCCAAGGTGCTCAACTTCGCCAGCAATGTTGCCTCGCTGGCGGTGTTCGTCGCCGGCGGCAAGGTGCTGTGGACCGCCGGCGCGGCCATGGTGGCCGGCCAGATACTGGGTGCCTGGGGCGGCTCCCACGCGATGGTGCGCGGCGGCACCAAGCTGATCCGGCCAATGATCGTCACCGTGTGCGTGATCATGCTGGGCCGCTACCTGTGGCAGAAGGGCTTCATTTCTTTCTGACAACTTACTGCTGCGGTGCTTGCAGAAGCGGAATGCGTGCCCATGTAATTGACTCCAGATTTTTTGTGTCGCGGTCATTTCACCGATCAAAGGCTTGCATGTCATGAAACAGCTCAAGCAGATTCCGCTTTCCATCCTCGATCTCTCCCCCATCACCCAGGGCAGCACCGCGGCCGATGCCTTCCGCAACACGGTCGACCTGGCGCAGCATGCCGATCGCTGGGGGTACAACCGCTACTGGGTGGCCGAGCACCACGGCATGCCCGGCATCGCCAGCGCCGCAACGTCCATCCTGATCGGCCATGTGGCCGCGCATACCTCGCGCATCCGCGTCGGTTCCGGCGGCATCATGCTGTCCAACCATGCGCCGCTGGTGATCGCCGAGCAGTTCGGCACGCTGGAGTCGCTGTACCCGGGCCGCATCGATCTCGGCCTGGGGCGGGCGCCCGGCTCCAACCAGCTGACGGCCCGCGCGCTGCGCCGCACGCTGCAGGGCGACGATGAATTTCCGCAGCAGCTGGCCGAGCTGCGCGCCTTCCTGCAGCCGGAAACCAGCGCGCCGCGCGTACGCGCGGTGCCGGGCGAGGGACTCGACATTCCGATCTGGCTGCTCGGTTCCAGCGACTTCAGCGCCCAGCTGGCCGGACATCTCGGGCTGCCTTTCGCCTTCGCCGGCCAGTTTTCGCCGGCCTACCTGCAGACCGCGCTGATGCTCTACCGCGACCGCTTCCAGCCTTCCGAGGCGCTCGACAAGCCTTATGCGATGGTCGGCCTGAACGTGTTCGCCGCCGACACCGAGGAAGAGGCGCGCTTCCTGTCGACCTCGCACCAGCAGAGCCACGTCAACCTGCTGCGCGGCACGCCGGGCCAGATCCCGCCGCCGGTGAAAAGCATGGACGGCCTCTGGACGCCGCCGGAACAGGCATCGGTGCAGTCCACGCTGCGCGCCTCCATCACCGGCGACCCGGCCATGGTGCGCGAGCAGCTGCAGTCCTTCCTCGAGTCCACCCAGGCCGATGAACTCATCATCAATTCCATGATCTTCGATCATGCGGCACGCCTGCGTTCGTATGAAATCATCGCGCAGGCCTGGCAGGGCTAAATAGGTCAGCGAAGATACGGAGACAGCGATGTACATGGTGTACTGGACCGAAGTGGCCAATGGCGAATCCTTGGCGCAGGGCAGGGATTTTCCTTCCGAAGAGATGGGCTCCGCCCTGAAGTTCATGGAGGAATTGCGCACCAGGCAACGCGCGGGCGAGGGAATCTGCTTCGTCACCATGTCGTCGGAAAATCCGGATTCTGTCGGCCATCCCGGCGTGGCCGATCCGTCGCCGGATTACAACTGGAAGAAGCGCAGGCGCTGAAGGAGCACGATGGCAACCCGATGAACCGGAATACCCGTGCGATTTGGTCGGGCTCGGGAATGGCGGCGGCAAGTTGTGCCAAACTTCCCTTCCATCGCTTTTCCGGGAATCATTGAAGTGGAAGTCCATCAGGCCCTGCCTTATCTGCGCGAAACCCTCCTGTTTCTTGCCCTGACCGGGGTGCTCATCCCGCTGCTGCAGCGTTTTCGCATCAACCAGGTGCTCGGCTTTCTTGCCGCCGGCACCCTGGTCGGGCCTTTCGGCCTCGGCCTGTGGACGCAGGAGATGCCGGCCCTGGCCAACTTCACCTTTCCTGACCGCAGCGGGGTCGCCGCGCTGGCCGAATTCGGCGTGCTGTTTTTGATGTTCATGATCGGCCTGGAGCTGTCCGCCGAGCGGCTGTGGGCGCTGCGCCGCTGGGTGTTCGGCGCCGGCACCGCGCAGGTGGCGATCAGCGCCGCGCTGATCGGGCTGCTGGCCTGGCTGTTCGGCAATCCGGTGGAAGTCGCGGTGATTCTTGGCGTGGTGCTGGCGCTGTCGTCGACCGCGGTGGTGATGCAATTGATGAACGAGCAGCGCACGCTTGGCACGCCTCTGGGCCGGGCCGGCTTTTCCATCCTGATGCTGCAGGACCTGGCGGTGGTGCCGCTGCTGATCCTGATGGGCGTGCTGGCCAAGGGCAGCAGCGAAGGCGTGGCGTCGCTGGTACTGCTGACGCTGCTCAAATCGGTGGGCGCGATCCTGCTGATCTACCTGCTCGGCCGGCGCGTGATCCGGCCGATGTTCCATGCCTTCGCCCGCCAGCGCCAGCCGGACGTGTTCATGGCGCTGACCCTGCTGAGCACGCTCGGCATCGCGGCGCTGACCGAGATGGCAGGCCTGTCGATGGCGCTCGGCGCCTTCCTTGCCGGCCTGCTGCTGGCGGAAACCGAATTCAAGCATGAAGTGGAAGTCACCATTGAGCCATTCAAGGGCTTGCTGATGGGCCTGTTCTTCATGTCGGTGGGGATGGCGATCGACGTCCGGGAAATCATGAAGGCGCCCCTGCTGCTGCCGCTGTCGGTGCTGGGCCTGTTCGCCATCAAGACCGCGGTAATTGCACTGATCCTGCGCATCGGCGGCTTCGGCTGGGGCAGGGCGATCGAGGGCGGCACGCTGCTCGGACAGGGCGGGGAATTCACCTTCATCGTGGTCGGCCAGGCGATTGCCACGCAGCTGATGCCGGAGCCGACCGGACAGTTCATCATGCTGGTGGTCAGCCTGAGCCTGTTCGCCACGCCGATGGTGGCGAAGGCGGGCGTACTGCTGCGCGCCTGGCTGGAACGGTCCGCGTCGTCCTCACCCGAGGGCATGGCAGGAGCGGCGGAGGTGCCGCAGCCTGCGGCAGGCCGCATCATCATCGCCGGCTACGGGCGCGTCGGACAGCTGGTGGGGCAGATGGCGGCGGCGCAAGGCATTCCGTATGTAGCCTTTGAAACCGATGCGCGCCTGGTCGGCAAGCTGCACGCACTCGGCCTGCCGGTGTATTTTGGCGACGCCGCCCGGCTGGAGCTGCTGCGCACCGTCAAGGCCGAGGAGGCTGCCGCGATCGTGCTGACGATGGACCATCCTGCCTCGGCGCTGCACGCGGTCAAGGCGATCCGGCGCGAGTATCCGCGCATTCCCATCTATGCACGTTCGCGCGACGAGAAACATGCGGTGGCCTTGCGCCATGCGGGCGCGACGCAGGTGATTCCGGAAACGCTGGAAGCTGGCCTGCAGCTGTCGGCGCTCGTGCTGCAGGGCCTTGGCATGTCCGAAGGAGGCACCGCGCATGTGATCCAGCTGGAACGCGAACGCCGGATACAGGAAATCAGCTAACCGGCCTTCGCCAGCAGCGCCTGCGCGGTGTCGCGCGCGCTCGGCAGAAAGCGGGCGATGGTGGACAGCAGTTCATCCTCGGCGACCGGCTTGCCGAGATAGGCATCGCAGCCAGCCCAGCTGCCTCGGAACCTGTCGAAGGCCGAGGCACGGCTGCTGAGCATCACCACCGCGGTGTCGCGCGTCGCGCTGCTGGACTTGATGCGCTTGCATACCTGGTAGCCGTCCATGCCGGGCATCAGGATGTCGAGAAAGAGGCAGGTGTAGGGCTTGACCTGCGCCATGTCGATCGCCTTCTCGCCGCTTTCCGCATAATCCACATCGAACCGGAACGGCGCCAGCCGCGAACGCATGAAGGCGCGCACCGTGGCGCTGTCGTCGACCACCAGCACCGATTCCCGCGGACCGGACTCCTCGAACAGCGGCCGGTGCGGCGCATGGCGGTCGCAGGCGCGGCGCGAAATGCCGCCCCGCCATTCCAGGCCGCCGGTATTGCTGCGCCGCGCACGCTCGTTGAGGGCCAGGCGCATCTGCAGGTCAAGCTGCTCGAACAGCCGCATCCAGTGAATCGGCTTGGTGACCAGCGGCCAGGGCAGGGCCTCCTGCTGCCTGCCGATCAGCACCGCCGGCACATGCGCGCTGGGGCCGCGCCCCTGCAGCTGCCACATCGCCAGTGGATTGTCGGCATTGACAAGGTAGATATCGGTGCGCTCCTGCGGCGCTGCGGCCGGGGCATAGTGGAAAGGCCGGCGGCCGGTCAGGCGGAAGGTGGAGGTCAGCAGGCTTGTTTCGGCGTCGCTGAAGCCGATGGTCTCCAGAACGAAGCGCTGGCCGATGGAAGAATCGTGATGAGGTGAAAAGGGCATGTTGATGGACGATGACTACACTTTTCCGTCAAGAAAGAGAGTTTTGCCGCCATTGATTGCACAAATGATAACAGAGGTAGTGCTATCGTCCACGATAAACTTCGTCACGTGATCTGAATGTTGCTTGGATGATGTTGTGATGTCGCGGAGCGATCAAACGCCTTCGATTTTATCGCTCGATCCGGATGCAAAGTTCGCATACTCCTTCAATTCCTTAGGTCGGAAGAAGCCATCCTTATTCAAATCGGACTTGGATAAGTCGCCCGTGGCCAACAGCATCTTGATCGAGTCCTGTACCTCCTTCGGGGCGCTGATCTCTTTGCCCAGAAGAGGGCTATGAAAACTTTTCCCGTCTGCGAGAACCTTCATAGCATCCTCGTTCCAGCCCGCGTCAGGGCTAACCTTACCGTAAAGATTTTCCATGTAGATGGCAAGGTTCATTGCTGCGATCTTGACCTGCGATGCTTGGTCCGGATTGGATGACACCAGGCCTTTCGTCTCGGTAGAGGACGTGGATGCCTGCGTGTTCTTTTCAACACGGGGCGGAACCATATTGGAAGAAGTACTGAAGTTAAGACTGGAAGCCATTTCATTCTCCTTGGGAATTTGAGTAGGAATATGTCATCTCGGGCTCGTCCGGCGCAGCCTCAGCAACACCGGTCCACAAGGCGAAGCCTATTTTCGACTTGCATAACAAGACCACCGAAGCGATGACGCGCCGTCCGAGTGAGGCTATGACCTACATGGGTGGAAATGAAGCGGCAGGCGGTTCCTGAAACATTTCCGCTTATTACGCAACTCAGGTATCGACTGACTCGACATCTTCCAGGCTTGGCAGCCTTGGTCATGCAACGGCACGCACCGCAGGATTTTTCCAAAACGCCGATAATGTCGGTTCGCAAAATGAGCAAGGAACCCACCATGATCGATTTTCGTAGCGATACCGTGACGCAGCCGACTCCCGACATGAAGCAGGCGATGCTGGAAGCGCCGCTCGGGGATGACGTGTTCGGCGACGATCCGACCATCAACCGCCTGCAGGACATGGCGGCCGAGATGCTGGGATTCGAGGCGGCACTGTTTGCCCCGAGCGGCACGCAGACCAACCTGATCGCGCTGATGGCGCACTGCCAGCGCGGCGAGGAAGCCATCGTCGGCCAGCAATGGCATACCTACCGCTGGGAAGCCGGCGGCATGGCGGTGCTGGGATCGATCCAGCCGCAGCCGCTGGAGAACCAGCCCGACGGCACCATCGCACTGGCCGACATCGAGGGCGCCATCAAGGTCGACGATCCGCATTTCGCCCGCACCCGGCTGATCGTGATCGAGAATACCCACGGCGGCAAGGTGCTGCCGCCGGCCTACATGCGCGACGTGCAGGCGCTGGCCGAGCGCCACGGCTTGCGCACCCACATCGATGGTGCGCGGCTGTTCAATGCGGCTGTCGCCAGCGCCGGCGACGGCGATCCGGTGGCGCAGGCGCGCCAGCTGTGCAAATCCTACGATTCCGTGTCGCTGTGCCTGTCCAAGGGCCTCGGCGCGCCGGTCGGCTCGCTGCTGCTGGGTTCGAAGGAATTCATCGCGCGCGGCAAGCGCATGCGCAAGATGCTGGGCGGCGGCATGCGCCAGGCCGGCATCTTGGCGGCGGCCGGCATCTATGCGCTGGAAAACAACGTGCGCCGCATGGCCGAAGACCACGCCAATGCGCAGTTGCTGGTGCAAGGCCTCGGCAAGGCGGTGGATGCGCACCCTAAGCTTGCCGGCAGGGCCAATGTGCATCCGGCGCAGACCAATATCGTGTTCTTCGACATCGATGCCGAAATCGCCGATGCATTTATCGCCCATCTGGCGGCCGGCGGCATCCGCGTCACCAGCGGCTATTACAAGACCAGGGAAAAGGCGATGAAGCGCATCCGCTGGGTGACGCATTTGAACGTCGGACGCAACGACGTCGAGCGGGCGCTGGAGGCCGTGGCCCGCTTCTAGAGCGGATGCGGATGGGCGTAGGGAAGAATCGGTTTGTCCTGGGATGCAGGGCAAGGCGAGAGGAGCGCCGTGTGGCGGGCCACACAACGGGCCACACAAGCGCCGAACAACGCTGCCATGCGCCTAAGGCAGGCCGAGACGACCGTCCCCCCATTCGCAATCCGCTCTAAGTCCGCACCTGGTTTGTGCTCGTGCGGCATGCCTGGTGGCCTAGCTAGGCCACCAGGCATGCCGCACGAGCACAAACCAGGTGCGGACTTAGAGCGGATTGCGAATGGGGGGACGGTCGTCTCGGCCTGCCTTAGGCGCATGGCAGCGTTGTTCGGCGCTTGTGTGGCCCGTTGTGTGGCCCGCCACACGGCGCTCCTCTCGCCTTGCNTTCCTCGCGGTCGGCACAAATGGCGCCATCTGTTGATTACCGCCAACATTTTCATTTATCTTCTTCCAACGTTTCTCTAATTTCGCTTATTTACCTGAGAAAAGCCGGAACCGGTGCCGTACAGCATAGTCACAAACGCCTGTACGCCAAGCAATTTTGCAGCAGCGAAAACTTGCACGGCCTCCTTGCTTTTCGATAGGAAACAGATAGTGAAGAAAACGTTTGCAGCTTTTGGTTTGATCGCAGGATTGATGACAGCAACCGCTTCCCATGCCGATGTGGTGGGCATGGCAGGGGAGATCGGGACGACGGGTATCGGCTTTCACGCCAGCATTCCATTGCAGCCCAATCTGAATGCCCGCCTGGGTCTGGGCTACCTGGGTTATTCCTACAGCGGCAGCACGAGCGACATGGAATACAAGCTCAAGCTAAAGGCCAATACCTATGATGCGCTGCTGGATTGGTACCCGAGCGCGGACAGTACCTTCCGCCTGACCACCGGTCTGGCTTACAACGGCAACAAGATCGATGTGGACGCCCAGCCCAGCGCGGCCGGAAGCTACACTGTCAACGGCCGCAGCTACAGTGCCGGCAGCGTCGGACAGGTGACCGGCAAGGTGAGCTTCAACAAGGTTGCGCCTTATCTGGGCATCGGCTGGGGCCGTCCTTCGAGCAGGGAAAAGGGCTGGTCGTTTTCCACCGATATCGGCGTCCTGCTGCAGGGCTCGCCGCGCACGACGCTCAGCAATAATGGTTGCGCTGCCGGCGCCCCGGTGTGTGCGCAATTCGCCAATGATCTCGCGCGCGAGAATGATGAACTGCGTGATGAAGTAAAGCGCTTCAAGGCCTATCCGGTGCTGCGCATCGGCGTCAGCTACAAGTTCTGACCTTCCACGGTCCATAGAACACGGCTATCCAATTTCTTGGATAAATCAATTTGTTCTATCAAATGCGAATCATTATTATCTCTTGCATGCAGTCGTGATTCGCAAGCAAAGGATAAGAACATGGTTATCGCCGCAAAAACCGTCAGCCAGATCATCGTCCACATGGCCGTGGCCTTCGTCACCATGTATGTGGTCACCGGTTCGATCGCCTTTGGCGGCCTTGCCGCCTTGCTGGAACCGATCTGCAACGTGATCGTGATGCCTTTCCACGAAAAGTTGTGGGTGCGCATCCAGCAATGGATGGAAGCGCGCAAACAGGCGGGAAAACAGCTGTCGGGCATGGCCCGCAACACTGTCCTGCCCGTCAACGCATGACTTCAGTGCGCGGCTTTCCGGCCGGGATCAGTTTTCCAGCAGCGAGCGCAGCATCCACGCGGTCTTCTCATGGATCTGCATGCGCTGCGTCAGCAGGTCGGCGGTAGGTTCGTCCGAAGCCTGGTCCACGGCCTTGAACATCGAGCGGGCGGTACGGATGATCGCTTCCTGGTCCTGCACCAGCTGGCGGATCATTTCCTGCGCGTTCGGCACGCCGTCGGGTTCCTTGATCGTCGACAGCCGCGCGAAGTCGCCGTAGGTGCCCGGCGCGAAGCTGCCCAGCGCGCGTATTCTTTCCGCGATCACGTCAACCGCCGCCGCCAGTTCGGTGTACTGCGTCTCGAACATCAGGTGCAATGTCTGGAACATGGGCCCGGTCACGTTCCAGTGAAAGTTGTGCGTCTTGAGGTACAGCGTGTAGGTATCGGCCAGCAGGCGCGACAATCCGTCGACGATGCTGCGGCGATCCTGTTCGGAAATTCCGATGTCCATTTCCATGCGTAATTCTCCTGTTCGCTTGTCGTACTGCCAGTACTCCAACGTTACGACCATCCGCCCCTGCGCCAGTTCGTCGGCATATCGCGGCAGCGAAGCCGGCCGGCGCAGATTTTTGCGCAGCGGGCGCGGTCTACATGGAGTGGATTGGAGGAGGCTTGCCATGATGAAGGAATATTCAGGCGGCTGTGCCTGCGGCGCGGTGCGCTTCCAGTGGTCGGGCTCGCCGCTGGCCATGTACAACTGCCATTGCCGCAGTTGTCAGCTTGCAAGCGGAAGCGCCTGGGCGCCGCTGCTCGTGGTGGCCAGGCAGGTGCTGCGGATCGCCGGCACGCCCCGGCAACATCGGCCGCCGAAGGCGCAAGGCAATCATGCGACCCGGCTTTTTTGCGCCGAATGCGGATCGCCGCTGTTCGCCTTGCCGGACAATAATCCCGCCGTGCTGCTGGTGCATGCGGCCGCAATGGCGTCCGCCGATGCCTTCAAGCCGGTCGCCGATATCTGGACGGTCGATGCCTTGCCCTGGGCGCACATGGACCGGCATATCCCCAAGATGTTCAAGTCGCCGCCGATACTCGAACCGGAAGACCAGGTGAGCCTGTGATGTGCTCGCGAAAGCCTACTGGCCCGGCACCGGGTAATTCAGGTCGCCGCCGCCTGCGTTCCAGGTGCCGGCCGGGGTGCTGCCGCTGCTTTCGACGGGAATGCCGGACAATGCCGGCCGGCGTCCGCTGTCGGTGAGATAGCGGCCCGCCTCATCCTCACCCTGCGATGAACCGGAAGAGGGGGAGGGCGCGCGCTCGGCAGGCAGATCCTGTCCGGCGGGTCCGACCACGACGGTGGTGCCATTCTGCTGGATCACCCCATAACCGGGCGGCGGCGTCAATTCCATGTTTTCCGTCACGCGGTCGACCCATTCCTGGGACGGTTCCTGGACGATCAATGGCGGCGGACGCTTGGGCTGGGGGAACTTGATCTTGGTATCGACCAGCTTCGCCTTGAGCGTGTCACGGAAGAAATCGCCCACCAGCAGGAGCGCGTTGTGGCCGCCCTGGCCCCAGTGGTCGCTGCGCATGGTCACGCGCGAATCGTTGAAGCCTACCCAGGCGCCGGCAACCATGCGCGGATGCATCATGATGAACCAGCCGTCGGTATTGTTTTGCGTGGTGCCGGTCTTGCCGGCGATATCGGCGGCGATGTTGAAGCGGCTGCGCACTTCCGTGCCGGTGCCGAAGCGGACCACCCCGCGCATCATGTCGATCAGCTCGATCGCGGTTTCTTCCGACATGACCCGCTGCGGCTCCGACCCGAATTCGGCGATCACATTGCCGTGGCGGTCGGCGATCTTGCGCACCACCACCGGCTTGCGGTATTCGCCGACCCTGGCGATCGTCGAATAGGCCGACACCATTTCAAACAGCGTGACCGGGCTGGTGCCGAGCGACAGCGACGGCACCGGATCGAGACGGCTGTGCTCGATGCCGACGGCGCGCGCCATGCGCAGTACATTGGGCAGGCCGACATCCTGCATGACCTGCGCGGTGATGGTGTTCTTCGAATACACCAGGCCTTCGCGCATGCTCATCATGCGGTTGCTGAAGCCGCTCATGTCGGTCGGGCGCCAGACGCCGCCGTCGACCAGCCGGATTTCGACCTGGCCGTCGGGATAGATGCGGTCGGGACGCAGACCCTGTTCCAGCGCGGCGCCGTAGACGATGGGCTTGAAGGTGGAACCCGGCTGGCGCTCGGCCTGGGCGACATGGTCGAACTGGTCGATCTCGAAATCGCGGCTGCCGACCCATGCCTTGACCTCCCCGCTGACCGGATCCATCGCCAGGAAACCGGCTTCGAGCCGGGTCTTGCCTTCCCGCAGGCGGGTCATGAACTTTTCGTTGGCCTTGAGGCCGGCCAGCGCCTCCTCCTCGCTGCGCCCGGCGGCAACCGCCTTCTTGTATTCACCGGTTTCGCGGATGAAGGCGTCGAGCAGGTCGGCGCGTTCGGTCCAGAAATAGCTGAAGGGCTCGACCTTCTTGCGCAGCGCGGCATAGGCGGCAGGCGTATGCGAAGCAACCCGTTTGCTCTTGCTGCCCCATTCCACATCGGCGATATCCTGCAGCACCTTGGTCTGCCGTTCCACCGAGGCTTCCGCCGCGCTCTGCAGCTTGTCGTCGAGCGTACTGTAGATGGTCAGGCCGTCGGTGTAGAGGTTGTAGTCGTTGGCGTCGGCCCATTCCAGCATCTGGCGGCGCACATAGCCGGCGAAATGCGGCGCGGAACCGAGCGGATCGGGCTGGCGCGTCAGCTTCACCTGCAGGGGCTGTTCGCGCAGCGCGTCATATTCATCCGCCGAGAGCGCGCCATGCTTGCGCATCTGCGCCAGCACGACGTTGCGCCGCTTTTGCGCACGGTCGGGATTGAGGACCGGGTTGTAATAGCTGGTGCCTTTGAGCATGCCGACCAGGGTGGCGCTCTCGAGCACGTCGAGTTCGGCCGCGGGCTTGTCGTAATAGGTGCGCGCCGCCATCTCGATGCCGATGACGTTGTACAGGAAAGGCACGCTGTTGAGGTAGGTTTCCAGGATCTGGTCCTTGCCGTACGCTTTTTCGATCTTGATGGCGGTGATGATTTCCCTGACCTTGCGCTCTATGGTCCGCGAGCGGCCGATTTCCGGAAATACGTTGCGCACCAGTTGCTGGGTAATCGTTGATCCGCCCTGGGCATCGCCGCGCAGCGTATGCACGATGGCCGACAGCGAGCGACTGACGTCAATGCCAGGATGATCGTAGAAGCGGTGGTCTTCGGTGGCGATCAGCGCCTTGATCACATTCGGCGAAATCTGCGCCAGCGTGACCTGCTCCTGCTGGCCGCGGGCAAACGTGGCCAGATGCGTGCCGTCCGCCGACAGCAGTATGCTCGGCTGTGCCTCCCGCACCGCCTGCAGGCCTTCGATGCCTGGCGTGGTCGGCGCGATCTTGGCAATATAGCTGCTGATCGCCACCGCCGTCGCCACCAGTAGCGTGACCACGAGCGCGGTCACGATGAGCACGACGCGTCTCAGTATGCGGCGCGGAGCGGATGGGTGCGGCTTGGGGAACTGATGCGGATTCGGGCCTGGCTTGCTCTTGTTGTCCACCATCGCTGCCTTTTCTATAGGATGGTCATTTGGACAAAAGGTACCTTGTTTGGTTTTACCCCTTCATTGGAAAAAGCTTAACGTCTTGCCATGAATTCGCGCGTTTAATTTGAGCCATGTCAATCACAGCTTCCATCGAATCGACATTCGGCGCTGCACTCAGTAAGATTCGATTTCTTCATTGCATCTTTTCTTCCCAGCAATTTATTGGATGATCAAAGCTACCGCCATTGCCGACGATGTCCGCCGCTTCGTACTGACCAGCGTGCCTTCGATTCCCTATCTCGAAGCCATGCTGCTGCTGCGCAATGAAGTAGGCACTGGCTGGGACAATCGCGCTCTCGCGCAACGCCTCTATCTGAACGAAAAGACCGCGGCCGGGTTGCTTTCGGACCTGCAGGAAGCAGGCATCCTGCGCGCGGAGGGCGATGCGCCCGCGCTGTATTTCTATGCGCCCGAGTCCGACAGCCTGCGTGCCATCATCGACCGCCTGGCCACAGCCTATTCCACCCATCTGGTCGAAATCACTCACCTGATTCATTCCACTTCCGCAAGGAAGGCACAGCAGTTTGCCGATGCCTTCAAATGGCGAAAGGATTCCTGACATGCCTGCCTTTATCTATTCGCTGTGCGCGATCACCTCGATGCTCTGTACGTGGATGCTGCTGCGCGCCTATCGGCGCAATGGTTACCGACTGCTGTTCTGGAGCGGGCTGTGCTTCACCGGCATGTCCGTCAACAATATCCTGCTGATCCTGGACCGCATCGTATTCCCCACCTCGGTCGACCTGATTCCCTGGCGCCTGGCATCGGCACTGATCGCCTTGCTGCCGCTGCTCTACGGCCTGATCTGGGAGGAGTAAAACCATGATGAATACCATGCTGCTCGGCGCGATCGTCACGGCCTCGTCGGTCATCGGCCTGTTCTTCCTGCGTTTCTGGCGCAGTACCGGGGACCGGTTCTTCCTGTTCTTTGCGCTCTCCTTTTTCATCGATGCCGTCAACCGGGTGACCCTTGGCCCGGCCACCCCGATGGAAGACAATTCGCCGGCCTATTACCTGATCCGCCTGATCAGCTATGGCTTGATCCTGTTCGCCATCTACGACAAGAACCGGCCCAAGACTTGAATCCGGGGGCTATCATCGAGCTTGCCGGTGGTTCCATACCCTGTAGAAAGCGCGATTCATGCCCCGCATACTTTCCTGTTATTACCTCGATGAACCTCTCTCCAAGGGCGAGCTGGACATCGTTGGCGGCATCTTGCTGGGGCCGTGGGCAAGATTTCGCACCGGCGCGGCATCGCTTACGCAAAAGCGCGTGCCTGCGGTGCTGCCCCTTCCTGATGATCATGGCGTCTATGCGCAGAGCCGGGAAGAAAGGGCCCGGATGATTTGCCCCAACCTGAGACATGCGGGCATAGCTCAAGACAACGGGCGCCAGGTGGTGTGGGTCATGCCGCATGACATGGACTGGGATGCGATTTTCCAGTTTGCCATCCGCCAGGAAACCGGTTACGGCCCCTTTGTTGTCCAGCGCGCGGCGGACGGGCTCGAGATGCAGGACGGCATGCGCGTCATCGATACCCATATGCTGTTGAGCGGGCTGTAATGCCCGACACGCTGAGCGCTGGCTCGGGCATACGGAATGAAAACAGCCCTGCGGGCTTGCGCCGGCAGGGCTGTTTCACAATGAATCGGGATCTGATCAGGCCAGATAGTCGTTGCGTGGCTTCAATCCGCGCAGGACCGGTCGACCCAGGCCTGCATCGATCTGCCTGCTGACAGCGGCGATCTCCGCTAAGCCCAGCCCCGGCTGCCATGTCATGCGCACGGCAGCCAGATGCCGCGCCTTCCGTACCACGAGGCTAGCCAGATAAAACAGGGGAAACAGCAGCGGCCAGAGCGTCATCCAGGCTTCCTGCCAGCCGAGCAAGGGAACACCGGCGGCATCGACGACATCAGGCGCCACCGCATGCAGCAGCACGCCGACCAGGAGGCTGGCGGCGCCGCTGAGGAGCAGCGCCGGCATCATCGAGGCCAGGCTGCGGGAATGGCGTACGAACTGGGCGCATTCGACCAGCAAGCGCGGCAATTCAGCCGGTGCTGCAGGTGAACGGGCTGAACGTGATAGTGGTGACAGCGTATTCATATGCAAGATGGGCGAGTTGTCCGGTTCAGCTGCGCGACGCCAGCGAGCGCAGTTCGTTGGCGAGATTGGGCTGCACGCCGTCGAGGTCGCGCGCCATGCTGTTGAGTATCAGGATGCTGCGCAGCGCGCTGCGGGCGGAGCGCTGTTCCAGGGTCTGGCGCGGCTTGAGGAGGAGCAGTCCGGCGCGCAGCAGGCCGACCAGCAGCGGCTTGAAAACAACCAGCAGGGCGGCGAGAAGGCTCAGCCCCAGCAGCGGGCGCACAAAGCTGACGACATTGCCGGCGAATACCTGCAGGGCGGGTAATGCGGCTTCAACGGGGAAGGCGAGGGTTAACAAAGACATGATTTACTCCCAATATTTTTACTTGCTACTATCTTCTTTTGCTGCATTGCAGTATAAATAGTGGGGAGTTATAAAACCAATTTACATTTTGCATATCAGCTATACTTTGCATGAATATCAACGGCTGAACCTGCGACTTGCTTTGATTTGTTTTATGTCTTGAAGCATCTTCCTTACGAGCCAGACTATGAGTTTCCTCACCCTTGACCTGAACCTGCTGCGCGTCTTCGACGCGGTAATGACCGAGCAGAATCTGACGCGCGCGGCAAGCCGCCTTGCAATGACACAACCCGCCGTGTCGAACGCACTGCGCCGGTTGAGGGAAGCCCTGGGCGATGAGCTGCTGATCCGCACTGCGCACGGTGTCAAGCCCACGCTGCGCGCGGAGACCCTGTGGCCGGCGGTGCGGCGTGCGCTGTCGGAACTGGAAGAGGCGATCACACCGGAACAGAATTTCGATATTGCAACCGCGAGCAATACGTTTCGCATGGCAATGGCCGATGCGACCGCCGCGCTGTGGCTGCCGGCACTGGTGCGTTCCATCGAGCGCGAGGCGCCCAGCCTGACGATCCGCATGGTGCCGCTCACCACCCGCGAACCGCGGCCGATGCTGCTGCGCGGCGATATCGACCTGGCGGTCGGTTTTTTCCCCGGCGTCGTCGCCCAGCTCGCCGGCGGGCAGGGCGTCTCGGTATCCCCGATCCGCCATGAACAGCTGTATTCCGGGCATTACGTCTGCGTGATGCGCAAGAATCATCCGCTGGCGAAAGACGAGCTGACGCTCGACAGCTACTGTTCGGCCAATCACCTGCTGGTAAGCTTTTCCGGGCGGGCGCACGGCCTGATCGATGAAACCCTGGCCCAGCTTGGACGCGAACGCCGCATCCTGCTGACCGTCAACCAGTTCTTCACCGCCGGCCGCGTGGTGGCGACTTCCGATCTGATCACCGTGCTGCCGCGCCACCTGATCGCATCGACCGGCATCACCGGCGCGCTGATCACCAAGGAACTGCCCTTCGCCACGCCGAACGTGCATGTGGACATGCTCTGGCACGAGCGCGATACCCGCAGCCCGGCGCACAAGTGGCTGCGTTCCCACCTGAGCGGCACCACCAGTGAAAACTTCGTCAAGCTGAGCAGCGTCGCCGAGAAACGCGCGGTCTGAAAAGAGCGGCAGTGGCAAGCGATGCCTTCGCCGCATTGAAAAGATGGATGAAAAACAAAAAGCCCGCCGAAGCGGGCTTTTCCCATTGCCGCTCGGCGCCTGAAGCCTGAAGCCTTAAGCCTTGATCCTTAAGCCAGTCCGCCACCCACGGTGCCGCCGTCATTCTTGGTGATGACGATGGTCGCCGAGCGCGGACGGGCGTTGCCGCCGTCAGGCCAGTGGCTGCCGAAGCTGGCCGGATTGGTGTAGGTCGGCCTGGTGTCTTCACCCGGATGCTGGATGTTGACGAACATGGCCTTGCCGTCGGGCGTTTCGGCCACACCAGTGATTTCGCACTCCTTCGGGCCGACCAGGAAGCGGCGCAGGTTGGTGTCGCCCGGCGCCGCACCGACGTAGGTGTCGACCGCACGGGTCGTCGCGCCGTCGATATTGTTGATGGTCTTCTTGCCGCCGTCGCCAACCTTCCCGGCTACCGCAGCCAGCATCATGCAGTTGGTGACGTCGGTGTAGGCTCCGTCGTCGGTCTGGATCCACAGCAGGCCGGTATTGTTGGAGAACCACAAACCGTCCGGGCTGGAGAAGTCGTTGTTGGCCGTCAGGTTGGAAACGTTGATGTTGGCCGCATTCGCGGTCGAGCGCGCGCCGAACAGGAACACATCCCACTGGAACGTGGTGGCGGCGGCCGTTGCATCCTTCCAGCGGATGATATGGCCGTTCGGATTGCCCTTCTGCGCAGTCGCGGCAGTGCCCTTCGGATCGTTGTAGAAGCGCGGATTGGCAGGATCGACCAGCTGCTGGCTGGACGTCGGATTGGCCAGCACGCGGTTGCTGTTGTTGGTCAGGGTCAGATAGGCGTCGCCGTTGGCGGGATTGACCGCCACCCATTCCGGGCGATCCAGCTTGGTGGCGCCGACCACATCCGCCGCCAGGCGGGCATTGATCAGCACGTCGGCCTGGTCGGCGAAGGCATAGGTGGTGTTGGACGAAGTCAGGCCGTTGCTGCCGAACTTGAGCTCGACCCAGCTGCCGCTGCCGTCGGCGTTGAACTTGGCGACGTAGAGCTTGCCGTCATCGAGGTACTTGTCGCCGGCGGTCATGCCCCTGGTCGCGTCGGCCGGATCCCACAGCGCGTTGGACACGTACTTGTACAGGTATTCGCCGCGCGAATCGTCGCCCATGTAATAGATCAGCGGCTGGCCTGCCACTACCGGCAGGAAGGCTGCGTTCTCATGGCCGAAGCGACCCATCGCGGTGCGCTTCTTCGGTGTGGATGTCGGATTGAAAGGATCGATCTCGACGATCCAGCCGTAGGTGTTGGGAGCATTGCGGAAGTCGTCGCTGCCGTTGGTGCTGGCGCCGATCTTCATCGCATTCCAGCGGCTGAAGGAGGTATCGTCCGCGCCCGCTGCGGTCGCGGTCGCCCACAGGTGGTTGCCGTTGCCGGCGACGCCGTAGCGTGCGAACGAAGTTCTTTCCTTGGCATTGCGGTTGGCATCATCGGTTGCAGCGACGCGGCGGAAGTAGCCTGCCCAATTCTCTTCGCAGGTGACATAGGTGCCCCAGAGCGTGTAGCCGTTGGCGCAGTTGTTGACCGTGCCGCGGGTCTTCGAACCATCGGTCGAATAGGCGGTGATCATCATCGGGCTCTTGGCGGCGGGACCCGACAGTGTCATCTCGGTAAAGGTGGTGATGCGGCGGTTGAAGCTGGAGTCCTTCTTGTAGCTGTAGCTGCTGCCGTTGCGGACGACTTCGATCACGCTGATGCCGTGCGCGTTCAGTTCCTTCGTCACTTCGTCGGCAACGGTGCGCACGTTGTTGACGATGGTCTGGCCGGTCGCATGCAGGTAATTCGGCGTGATGGATTCATGGTTCATCACGAGCAGGCCGCGGTCGCTGGCGGAGGCGCTGTACTTGCCGTCGCTGCCCAGGCCGAAGAAATGCATGCCGTCGTGATGGTCGCCGGCGCGCTGCGCGAACGATGCGCCGCTCTCGGTGCCGTCGTTCTTGTATTCGGCAACGCCGGCGGCGGTCGGGTCGCCCAGGCGATACAGCACCGTGGCGGTATAGCCGGCCGGTACGGTGACCGCATCGGCCAGGCTCTTGGCGACCGCATTGAAGTTCAGCTTGAGGCTCTTCGTGACTTCCGGCGCAGTGGTGGTGGCGACGGCATCGCTGCCGCCGTAGGCAACGACGCTGGTGCTGAAGAATGCGGTGGAGGCAAGGCCGAAAGTGCCTTTCAGGATCGAACGCCGGCTGAGACGCGCATTGAGAACGCTTTCAAGGGAAGGATTGGACGAAGTGTTCGTACCGAACTCTTCCGGTTCCAGCAACTCGCTGCGGGTCAGGTCGTTCATGGCTGTTGTCCTAGTTGGATTGTTACGTCGCGTGACCTGAACCGGCCGACGATTCCCTTGCATTACTGCCGGTAGAGCGGCAACTGCTGCCCCTCCTGTCGTACGTGCAATTCATCCTGGACCCGGACTATGGTTATCTTGCCTTCGCCCCGCACGTCGACATCCACTTCACCGGTCCGTCCCAGTTCGGTCGCCAGTCGCAGATGTCCGTGCAGCAGCCGGTAACCGTCACCTTCTTTGACGATTACGATATCGGGATTCATGATGTTTCCTCCGGCACGCCAAGAGCAAGTTGGTCAATTCGGGCAAGCCGCCTGCTTACTTCACGAGCCGGGATGCTACGGAGGATTTGTTACGGTGACATGAAGAGAGGATGACAATTGGATGACGGCGCGCAGCTGCGTTTCACTGCTCCGACATCTGCTTGACCGAGCTGCGAATCGCATGCGCCAGCTCATGGATATAGTAGGGCTTGTTGAGCAGCACGAAATCGAAATCGAGCCGTTCCGATACCAGGTAGCCGAATCCGGAAGAGAAGATGATCTTGATGGCGGGCGTCATTTCTATGGCCATCGTCGCCAGATCGATGCCGGACATGCCCGGCAGGTTGATATCGGCCAGCAGCACGCTGAAGGAGCCGGCGCGCAAATGCTCCAGGGCTTCCTCTCCGCTGGCGGCGGCCACGGTCTGGTAACCAAGGGAAGCCAGCATTTCGCACAGGATTTCCAGCAGGGAGTCGTTGTCTTCGACAACCAGGATCCGAAGTGACGCCATCTCCATCAGGCACATCCCGTGATCGTGCGTGCCGGGCAGACTGAGCCGGTATCGGCGATAACGGAAGGGCTGGGGGAGATAAGTCGAACACGTGCTGGATCCTGCATCTGATAACCGCCTGTCTGTTACTTGGAAAAAACGCTGCTGATAGCGCGGGCTGTATTTTCTCAGACGTCTGGTAGATGACAATCCGCAATGACCGCAAACTGCGCCGCATTTGAGATCGCTCAAACGAGGAATTCATTAGGGAAATGAAGGCAGTACCGGGCATACGTGATATCACTTATGCCCGGTCTTTTGATGATTCGACCGGTGTGTCTAGATGTGTCCAGGCGCGTCTAGACAACCCATCTATGTCTTGCCGTGGAGGCCTGAAGCGGTGCGGCCGGCTGCATCGGCTTGCGGCAGGGAGGGATCGCTTTCCTGCATCTGCTCGTTGAGCTGGTCGCGCAGGTAATTGATCGGCGCCAGCGCCAGCACGATCACCAGCGTCCAGAAGAGCACCATGGCCAGCGATTCAAGCCATTGCCAGGGGAGGGCATGGAACCATGTCATAGCGGTATCTCCTGTCATTTCCCGTTTATCATCGTCTAACTTTTTTCTGTTTTACCGATTCAATGACTGGGCGCTGTTGACAAGCCTCAAAGAAAGCCAGCCCGACGGCGGATTTCACCCTTGCTTCGGCCGGATGGCGGCACTATCGCTGCTCCGGGGCAATATTGTCGAGTCTTTCCAGCAATAGCGCATGCGCGGCGAGGTCGGCGGGCCGGTACTTGATAATCGTCGAGGCTGGGTATTTGCCCAGAAAATTGTCACCTATCCAATTGTTCACCGGCCGCACCGGGCGCTGCACGAAACCGCCACCGCAATTCGGGCAGGTGCCCGAAAGCACCACCTCTGCGCAGTGACGGCAGAAGGTGCATTCGAAACTGCAGATCATGGCGTCGGTGGAAGACGGTGGCAGTGCCTTATTGCAATGTTCACAGGTGGGGCGCAGTTCAAGCATGGGGAAATCCTTCATCTGGAAGAAAAAGAAAAGCTGATTGGATTCTAGTCCGGCATGCAATGGCGGAAATGACATGAATGCATTAAATTCTGCCAATGCCCAAGCTGATTGCCATTCTCGTCTACGACAAGGTCCAGATTCTCGATGTCACCGGGCCGGCGGCGGTATTCGCCGCCGCCAACGATGCCTGTTCCTCTCCGCATTACGACGTGCGCATCGTGTCGACCGGCGGCGGGCCGGTGAAAAGCGGCAGCGCGGCCGTGCTGATGAGTGATCCCTTGACCGAGGTCGCGCCGGATGAGGTCGATGTGCTGCTGGTCGCCGGCGGCGACGAAGAGGCTTTGCTCGGCCTCGCCGGGCAGCCGGACCTGCGCAGCTGGATGGAACAGGCGCACCGGCGCGCGGCGCGCTTCGGTTCGGTATGCACCGGCGCGCTGCTGCTGGCGCGGCTGGGTCTGCTGGCCGGCAGGAAGGTGGCTACCCACTGGTCGGCCTGCGCCTGGCTGTCGGAGCATTTTCCGGAGGTGCAGGTCGACGCCGATGCGCTTTATGTCGAGGATGGCAGCATCTGGACTTCGGCCGGCGTCACCACCGGCATTGACATGTGCCTGGCGATGGTGGAACGCGACCTCGGCGCAGCCGCGGCCAACCGCATCGCCGAGCGGCTGGTGCTGTATGCGCGGCGGCCGGGCTACCAGTCCCAGTTCAGTCCGATGCTGCGTCTGCAGAGCCGCGCCGGCGCGCCGTTTTCAGAGCTGCTGGAATGGATGGCGGCCCACCTCGACCAGCCGCTCGATGTGCCGCAGCTGGCGGCGCGCATGGCGATGTCGGAACGCAGCTTCTACCGGCGCTTTACCGAGGCGGCCGGCGAGACGCCGGCGCGGATGGTGGAGACATTGCGGCTGGACCGGGCGCGCGAATTACTGGCGACGCCGGCCAGCCTGAAGCAGATCGCGGCACAATCGGGATTCGGCACGGCGGCGCGGCTGTCGAAAGCGTTCGAACGGCGCTTCGGCGTGAGCCCGCTGCTGTTCCGGGAAACGCATCGCAGGGCAGGGGAACGAAAAGCTTGAACCGGGAAAGTCAGCGGATCGGCAGCTTGGTGGTGTTCTTCACTTCTTCCATCACCGCATAGGTATGCGTCTCGCGCACGCCTTTCAATTGCAGCAGCGACTTGCCGAGGAATTCGCGATAGGCATTCATGTCCTTGACGCGCGCCTTGACCAGGTAATCGAAGCCGCCGGCGACCATGTGGCATTCCTGCACTTCCGGAATCACCTGCACGCTGCGCTTGAAGGCTTCGAAGACTTCCGGCGTGGTGCGGTCGAGCACGACTTCGATGAACACCAGCAGCGACACGTCGAGCAGCTGCGGATTGAGCTGCGCGGTGTAATTGACGATATAGCCGGCTTCCTGCAGCTTGCGCACCCGCTCCAGGCAAGCCGCCGGCGACAGATTGACGCGTGACGCCAGCTCGACATTGCTGATGCGGCCGTCATTCTGCAGTTCGGAGAGGATTTTTTTGCTGATCTTGTCGAGCATGGTGTCAATTCACCGAAAATTTTCTTCGGCTGGATTGTCCCACAAAATACAAAATTCAGATAGCGAACGAGATTTCCAGAATTAATCCTTAGCGATCCTGCCTACAATCGAATCATTATTTTTCATCTCTGTGATTCGACCCATTCATGCTCACCGCTACTGAAACAGCACCGCGCGCCAGCGCCTCCGTTCCGTTCTCGGCTTTCCACGCCGATGTCAACCATGCGCAATCGCCGTTGCGCGCCGCCATCACCGCCGTCTATCGCCGCGATGAACGCGAAGCGGTGCAATGGCTGCTGGGCGAGGCGAAAACCAGCGATGCGGCGCAGGCCCGCATCCGGCAGATGGCGCGCACGCTGGTCGAGGCGGTGCGCCAGAAGCGCACCCGCGCCTCCGGCGTCGATGCGCTGATGCATGAATTCTCGCTGTCGTCGGAAGAAGGCGTGGCGCTGATGTGCCTGGCCGAGGCGCTGCTTCGCATTCCCGATCACCAGACCGCCGACCGCCTGATCGCCGACAAGATCAGCAAGGGCGACTGGCGCAAGCACCTGGGCGAATCGCCGTCGCTGTTCGTCAATGCGGCCACCTGGGGCCTCCTGATCACCGGCAAGCTGGTCGGCACCAATAGCGAGCAGGGCCTCGGCTCGGCGCTGACCAAGCTCATCGCGAAGGGCGGCGAGCCACTGATCCGCAAGGGCGTGGACCTGGCCATGCGCATGCTGGGCAACCAGTTCGTCACCGGCCAGACCATCGAGGAAGCGCTCGACAACAGCCGCGACAATGAAAAGCGCGGCTACCGTTATTCCTACGACATGCTGGGCGAGGCGGCGCTCACCGAGGAAGATGCCGCGAAGTACTACGCCGCCTACGAGCAGGCGATCCATGCCATCGGCCGCGCCTCCAACGGCCGCGGCATCAAGGACGGCCCCGGCATTTCGGTCAAGCTGTCGGCACTGCATCCGCGCTATTCCCGCGCCCAGCGCGCGCGCACCATGGCCGAACTGCTGCCGCGCCTGAAGCAGCTGATCCTGCTGGCCAAGCGCTACGACATCGGCCTCAACATCGATGCCGAGGAAGCCGACCGCCTGGAACTGTCGCTCGACCTGATGGAAGCGCTTGCCCACGATCCGGAACTGGCCGGCTTCGACGGCATCGGCTTCGTGGTGCAGGGCTACCAGAAGCGCTGCCCGTTCGTCATCGATTACCTGGTTGATCTGGCGCGCCGCAGCGGCCGCAAGTTCATGGTGCGCCTGGTCAAGGGCGCTTACTGGGATGCGGAAATCAAGCGCGCCCAGGTGGACGGCATGCCCGGCTATCCGGTCTATACCCGCAAGGTGTACACCGACGTGTCCTATCTGGTCTGCGCGCAGAAGCTGCTGGCCTCGACCGATGTCATCTATCCGCAGTTCGCCACCCACAATGCGCACACGCTGTCGTCGATCTACACCTGGGCCCAGGAGCGCGGCGTCAACGACTATGAATTCCAGTGCCTGCACGGCATGGGCGAAACCCTGTACGACCAGGTGGTCGGCGCAGACAAGTTCAACAAACCTTGCCGTATCTATGCGCCGGTCGGCTCCCATGAAACCCTGCTCGCCTACCTGGTGCGCCGGTTGCTGGAAAACGGCGCCAACTCGTCGTTCGTCAACCAGATCGTTGACGAGAACGTGGCTATCGACTCCCTGATCGCCGATCCGCTGGACGTCGCGGCCAAGCTGGGCGGCGCCGTGCATCCGAACATCGCCTTGCCGGTCGACATGTTCGGCGCCGAGCGCCGCAATTCCGCCGGTTTCGACCTGAGCAACGAAAACACGCTGGCTGAAGTCGATGCCGCATTCACCCGCTTCGCCGCGCAGCAATGGCAGGCCTTGCCGTTGCTGGGCACCGGCGCTTTCACCAGCGGCCAGGCCCAGCCGGTGCGCAATCCGGCCAACCATGCAGATGTGGTCGGCCAGGTGATCGAAGCCGGCGTCGCAGAAGTCGATGCCGCGCTGGAACAGGCGCAAGCCTATGCCGCCGACTGGCAGGCCACGCCGCCGGCCATGCGCGCCGATGCTCTGGTGCGCGCCGCCGACCTGCTGGAGAACAACAGCCTGGAACTGATGGCGCTGGCCATCCGCGAAGCCGGCAAGTCGTTGCCGAACGCGATTGCCGAAGTGCGCGAAGCGGTCGACTTCCTGCGCTACTACGCCGCCGAGACCCGACAGGCACCCAATGGGTCGCAGACTGCCGCGCTCGGCCCGGTGGTCTGCATCAGCCCCTGGAATTTCCCGCTGGCGATTTTCATCGGCGAAGTCAGCGCCGCGCTGGCCGCCGGCAACGTGGTGCTGGCCAAGCCGGCCGAGCAGACGCCGCTGATCGCCCACCGCGCGGTGCAGCTGATGCATGAAGCCGGCATTCCGCGCGGCGCGCTGCAATTCCTGCCGGGACGCGGCGAAGTGGTGGGCGCCCGCCTGACCGCCGACAGCCGCGTGAGGGGCGTCATCTTCACCGGTTCAACCGAAGTCGCGCAGCTGATCAACCGGGTGCTGGCGAAGCGCATCGCCGAGGAAGGCCACGACATTCCACTGATCGCCGAAACCGGCGGCCAGAATGCGATGATCGTCGACTCCAGCGCCTTGCCGGAACAGGTGGTGACCGACGTCATTACTTCCGCCTTCGACAGCGCCGGCCAGCGCTGCTCGGCGCTGCGCGTGCTCTGCCTGCAGGCCGACATCGCCGACAAGACGGTGAAGATGCTCAAGGGAGCGATGCAGGAACTGCGCATCGGCAACCCCGACCGCCTCGCCACCGACATCGGCCCGGTGATCGACGCCGAAGCGCAGCAGGGCTTGCTGCGCCACATCGACCGCATGCGCGCCCAGGGCAGCAAGGTGCATCAGCTGGCGCTGCCGGCCGCCTGCGACAACGGCACCTTCGTGCCGCCGACAGTCATCGAGATCAATTCGCTGTCCGAGCTGCAGCGCGAAGTGTTCGGCCCGGTGCTGCATGTGCTGCGCTACCGCCGCGACGAACTGCCGGCGCTGATCGATGCGATCAACGCCAGCGGCTATGGCCTGACGCTGGGCGTGCATTCGCGCATCGATGAAACCATCGACTTCATCACCTCGCGCGCGCATGTCGGCAACATCTACGTCAACCGCAACATCGTCGGCGCGGTGGTCGGGGTGCAGCCGTTCGGCGGCGAAGGCAAGTCGGGCACCGGCCCGAAAGCCGGCGGACCGCTCTATCTCAAGCGGCTGCAGCGCAACGCCGCGGTGACGCAGGCTGCGCACACCATCCACCAGAAGGATGCGGCATCGTCGCAGCCGGCCTTCAACAGCCTGCTGGCTTGGGCCGGCACCCACGGCCACGAACGCATCGCCGCGCTGGCCGACAGCTATGCGCATGCTACGCTGCTCGATACCGCGCTGGTGCTGCCCGGCCCGACCGGCGAGCGCAATACGCTGAGCTTCGCGCCGCGCGGCGCGGTGCTGTGCGCGGCCGCGACCACTCCGGCGCTGCTTAACCAGCTGGCCGCGGTGTTTTCCACTGGCAATACAGCGGTGATGACGGCGGAAACGGCGCGTCTGCTGCCGGCCGGCCTGCCGCAGGAAGTCAGGCGCGCGGTGACCACCGTGGAGATCCGGCAGCTGCCGCAGACCCCGCTGCAGATCGCGCTGGTCGATGCAACGCAGATGGCGCACACCCTGGCGGCGCTGGCGGCGCGCGACGGCGCGCTGGTGCCGCTGGTGGAGACCGCCGAAGCCGAACCGATCGCCTTGTGGCGCCTGGTGGCAGAGCGCGCGGTATGCGTCAACACCACTGCTGCAGGAGGCAATGCCAGCCTGATGACACTCGGCGCGTAAGCTTCGCCGCCGAGCAGGCAGCTGCAGCTACCTGGACAGGTGCGGCAGGGCGGGAAGATTTCCCGCCCTGTTTCTTTTTGGCCGGCCGTGGCCGCATCGTCTGCCGCAGGCTTGCATCCCTTGCCAGGTTGCCTTGCGGAAGACCTCGTGAGGCGCATCAGCTTCCTCGTTTCCCGCTTAGCTCCTCCCTGAACCATTGACAGTCCGTCAACGTCTTAACCGTATGTCACGCGCGACCCACATAGCGATCGGCGGCAGCCTCGGCCTTGCTGCTGTGCTTGCTATTGTCGTCGCCTTTCTCTTCGCGTTCGACTGGAACCGCGCCCGCCCCTGGGTCGGCGAGCGCATCGCCGAAGCCAGCGGCCGTTCCTTCGAGATCCGCGGCGACCTGTCGCTGGTGTGGCGGCCGGCGGAAGGCGAAGCCGGCTGGCGCGCCTGGATTCCCTGGCCGCACCTGCAAGCCGCCGACATCGTGCTCGGCAATGCCGGCTGGTCGTCGCAGCCGGTGATGGCGCAAGTCGCGCAGGTCCGCTTTTCCGTCAATCCGCTTGGCCTGCTGCACAAGGAACTGCGCATTCCCAGCCTGTCGCTCGAAGCGCCGCAAGTGCTGCTCGAGCGACGCAAGGACGGCATCGTCAACTGGACTTTCAAGCCCAAGGACGATTCAGGCTGGCAGACGCGAATCGGCCGGATCGCGGTGGGCAAGGGCAGCGTGCGGCTGTCCGACCAGCAGCGCCGCCTTGAATTGCAGGGCGAAGTCGATACCCTCGACGGCCGCAATAGCGACCCTGGCAATCCCTACCTGCTCGGCTGGCGCATCAAAGGCAATTACCAGGGCGAGCCGATCCGCGGCAACGCGCGCTCGGGCCAGCTGGCGATCCAGGGAAGCGATGCCCGCTATCCGATCGAAGCCAGCCTGAAGCTGGGGCCGGCGGCCGCGCAAACCCAAGTCGATCTGCAGGGCTACCTCGACCGGCCGCGCGACGGCCCGATGCTGGATCTGCGGGTCGATGTGAAAGGCGCCAGCCTGGCCCAGCTTTATCCGCTGCTGGGCATCGCCTTGCCGGATACCCGCCACTATGTCACGCGCGGCCGGCTGACGGGCACGCCCGGCCTGTCCTGGACCTATCGTGATTTCGACGGCCGCATCGGCGAAACCGATATCGCCGGTGAATTGCATTTCCGCTTGAAGACGGATGGCACCGATGGCCGCGGCGGGGAAGCGCTGCCAAGGCCGCGCCTGGAAGGCAGGATCGTCACCAACCGGCTGCAGTTCGGCGATCTGGCACCGCTGGTCGGCATCAAGCCCGGCAACCCTACGGACAAGCCATCCGACCGGCTCCTGCCCGACCGCCCCTGGCGTCCGGAGCGCTGGAGGAAGATCGACACCGATATCGAATTCACTGCCCGCAGCATGGCGCGCAGGGAACTGCTGCCGGTCGACAGCCTGGTCACCCGCATCCGGCTGCAGGAAGGCGTGCTGACGCTGGCGCCGCTGGAGGCCGGCATGGCCAGCGGCAAGCTCAGCGCGACGCTGCGGCTGGACGGCGGCAGGCAACCGCTGCGGGGAGAAATGAAACTGTCTGCGCGGCATCTGAAGCTGGCCAGGCTGTTCGACGATCCGCTGATGAAGGGCAGCGCCGGCGAAATCAATGCCGATGCCTCGCTGCGCGGCAGCGGCAAGTCGATCGCCGGCCTGCTGGCCGGCGCCGACGGCGAACTGCGCTCGGCAGTCAACGGCGGCACGGTGAGCCGGCTGTTCCTCGACAAAGTGGGACTGAACGTGAGCAGCATGGTCGCGGCGCAGATGTTCGGCGACAAGCAGGTAAAGATTAATTGCGCGCTGACCGATATCGAAATTGCCAAGGGCGTGATGCGGCCGCGCGCCTTCGTTATCGATACCGACGAGGCGCGCATCAGTGTCGACGGCACGGTGGATCTCGGACGGGAAAAGGTGGCGCTGACGGTGCACCCGGAAAGCAAGGGCTGGCGGCTGCTTTCATTGCGCTCGCCGATCCATGTCGACGGCAATTTCAGGAAGCGGGAGGTGACGGTGGATCGGGGGACGCTTGCATTGAAGGCGGGGGCTGCGGTTGCGCTCGGGTTGCTTGGGCCGGCGGCGGCCTTGCTGCCGCTGGTGCACGTGGGTCCGGAGGAGGGGAGTGATTGTGCGGGGTTGCTCAAGCCGGCGGGCAAGTGAGGCTTGGTTGGGTAGTGCAGGCCTCCGTGCCTGCACAGAGGGCCTTTGTTCGGAGAGAGCTTGAATGTTATTTTCTCCGTGAGGGCTTGCTCTGCCGGGACTGGCCCCGGCGGGCCACCTACTTCTTTGTGTCAACAAAGAAGTAGGCAAGAAAACGACCCCGCTGCCGTCGCCCCTTCGGGGTTCCCAAAAGAGCGTAGCACCCGGCGGGAAGCGCGGAAACTCGCCTTCGGCTCAGACAGTCCGCGCTTCTTTATCCGCCCGGCGCTGCACTCTTTTGGCGTCGTCAGAAGGGGAAATTCACAGCCTCTTTGCGCTGACTCATTCAGCCTGGTTGTCGGAATAACCTCTTTTCGTTAACGCGGATCCACCCTGCAACTTAAAAAGTAAAGGACCGGTTCACTAAAAATTGGCTGCGTCAGCGCAAAGTGGCTGTGGAATCCCCCTCTGACGACGCCAAAAGTGCTCAACGTAAAGCGGATAAAGAAGCGCAGATGTTTGAGCCGAAGGCGAGTTTCTGCGCTTCCCGCTTTACGTTGGGTACTTTTGGGAACCCCGCAGGGGCGACGGCAGCGGGGTCGCCTTTTTTGCCTACTTTTTTGGCGAAGCAAAAAAGTAGGTGGCCCGCCGGGGCCAGTCCCGGCAAAGCAAGGCCCCACGGAGAAAACAACCATCAACATCTCTCCGGACAAAGCCCTCTGTGCAGGCACGGAGGCCTGCACTACCCAGCCTCATCCGACTCCGCAGAGCCGCCTCACAACCCCGAACGAATACCGCGACGCCACCCGCTCGATGAACTGCATGAAATCACCCGGCGCCGATTCATCCGCGCCGTCGGAAATCGTGCGGATCACCGCAAACGGCACCCCGAATTCAAAGCACACCTGCGCCACCGCCGCCCCCTCCATCTCCACCGCCAGCAACTGCGGAAACGCCCGCCGAAGTTCGCCCCGCCGCTGCGGCCCATGGATGAATTCGTCGCCGCTACCGATCAGCCCGCGATGCACCCGCGGCCGGTCCAGCCGGAACAATTCCCGGTCGGCCTGCGCCACCATCCGGTCGACATCCTCGGCAACGAACCGCCCGGCAGCATCGAACAGCCAGTCGCTCAGGTGCCGGTCCGAGGAAAACAGGGCTTGCCCGAGCAGGGGCACCTCGAAACGCGGAAACAGCGGCGCCGAATTCATGTCGTGCTGCACCAGCGCATCGGCAATCACGATATCCCCGACCTTGACTCCCGCATCGACGCTGCCGGCCACGCCGGTGAACACGATATGCGTGACGCCGAAACGCTCGATCAGGGTGGCGGCAGTAGCCGCCGCCGCGACCTTGCCGATCCTGGAAAGCACGCAAACGGTGTCCATGTCCCATAAACGGCCGCTTACATAGTCACGCATGCCACGGGAAACAGCATGCCGCTGAGCCATGTTGTCGATCAGGCCAGCCTGTTCCTGGTGCAGAACGCTGATCAGTCCGAGACGTGGAATCGGTGGTGGCATGCAAATCCTGACAATGAAGGGTTGGAACAGTGCTTGGCCGGCAAGTGTACTTGCATTACTGCATTCAGCGCAGCCGGGTGGCCGATGAGGAAGTGAGGGTTTTTAAATTAGGTTTGGTATTTAAAAATAGTAGTAGTTGTTAACGTGCTCACCTTTCTGTGGATAACCCGGTAAACCCCTTTGCAATCAATTTTCTAGCGCATGCATAAGCGCTTGCACAAACCGTGTATGGCGAAAGGATGGAATCTGGATAAGAAAATCCAGTCATCTGAGATTTCGAGTTCTCCCCAAGCGCTCAAGCGCATATCCATACAGTTATCCACAGGCCGATTTGGCAAAGTGTTGTTATCGCGGCCAAATTCCCTGCAGCAGGCCGAACACGGCTGCAATCGTCGGCTCCTGCTTGCGCTTGGCCAGCGCGATGAAGGACAGCTCGGTCGACAGGCTGACCTTGTCGGCGATCACCAGTCCATGCGCATGGGCTTCCCGCAGCGCGATCGATTCCCGCACCAGCGACAAGCCGACCCCGGACTTGACCAGGTCCAGCATCGACATTTCCTGGTCGACCAGCGCCACCTTGTTCGGCTGCGCCCTGGCTTGGGCAAAGGCTTTCGACAGCAGGCGGTTGTGCGCCGATTCCGGCGGCGTCCAGATCCAGGGCAAGGCGGCCAGCGCCGCCCAGTCCTTGCCGGCGACGCGCGCCTTCCATCCCTGCGGCGCGACCACGTTGTAGGTGAAGGAGGTCAGCACCTGCGCATGGAATTCCTTGCCGGGCGTGCCGAGGTAGTAGCCGACATCGAGTTCGCCGGCCCTGACCTGTTGCAGCACCCAGCCGGACATGCCCTGCTGCAGCTGGGTCGACAGCTGCGGATAGGTTTCCACCAGGCGCTTGAGGAAAGGACCGAGGCGGATGAATTCCGGGTCGAGGATGGTGCCGATGGACAAGCCGCCGGACAGGGTCGAATGCAGGGCCGCCGCGCGCTGGCGGAATTCGGCGACGCTTTCCATGACCCGCTCTGCGATCGGCAGCAGCTTGGCGCCGTCGTCGGTGAGCACCATGCCGGCGGGGGTGCGATGGAACAGCTGCAGATCGAGGCCGGTCTGCAGCGACTTGATTTGCAGGCTCACCGCCGGCTGGGTCAGGTGCAGGCGCTCGGCGGCGCGGGTCAGATTGCCTTCGCGGGCGACGGTGACGAAGGCGCGCAATTGGATCAAATCCATGGTCCACCATAAGGAATGCTTATATCGCTTTGATAATAACTGATTGGATTTGGCGGTGGGGCGGCGATATCCTGCTGAAAAATCGTTACATTGCCAAAGGAATCCTTATGACACAGCTCATCCAACATCACATCGGCGGTCGCTTGACCGAATCGGCCAGCGCACGCAGGCAGGATGTCTTCAATCCGGCCACCGGCGAAGTCAGCGGCCAGGTGGTGCTGGCCAGCACCGAGGAAGTCAATGCCGCCGTTGCGGCGGCGCAGGCGGCGGCCCCAGCCTGGGCGGATACCGCGCCGCTCAAGCGCGCGCGCATCATGTCCAAGTTCAAGGAATTGATCGAACAGCATCATGACGACCTCGCCGCCGCCATCACCCGCGAGCACGGCAAGGTGTTTTCGGATGCCAAGGGCGAAGTCACTCGCGGCCTGGAAGTGGTGGAATTCGCCTGCGGCATTCCGCAACTGATGAAGACCCAGTTCACCGACAACATCGGCGGCGGCATCGACAACTGGCAGCTGCGCCAGCCGCTGGGCGTGACCGCCGGCATCACGCCGTTCAATTTCCCGTTCATGGTGCCGATGTGGATGGCGCCGATGGCGATTGCCACCGGCAACAGCTTCATCCTCAAGCCGTCCGAGCGTGACCCGTCGCCGTCGCTGATGATCGCCGATTTGTTCAAGCGCGCCGGCCTGCCGGACGGCGTGTTCAACGTGGTGCAGGGCGACAAGGTGGCGGTGGACGCGCTGCTGCAGCATCCGCAGGTCAATGCGGTGTCCTTCGTCGGCTCGACACCGATCGCGGAATACATCTATACCGAAGGCGCGAAGCGCAAGGGTCCTTATCCGCTGCGGGTACAGGCCTTGGGCGGCGCCAAGAACCACCTGGTGGTGATGCCCGATGCCAACCTGGAGCAGGCGGTCGATGCCCTGATCGGCGCGGCCTACGGTTCGGCCGGCGAGCGCTGCATGGCAATTTCAGTGGCGGTGGCGGTCGGCAGCGTGGCCGACAAGCTGGTCGAGGCGTTGATCCCGCGCGTCAAGGCGCTGAAGGTCATGAACGGCATGGAAGCCGAGGCTGAAATGGGCCCGGTGGTCACCGCCCAGCACAAGGCTAAGATCGAAGGCTACATCGAGGATGGCGTGCAGTCCGGCGCACGCCTTTTGGTCGACGGCCGCGGACTGAAGGTGGCCGGCCATGAAAACGGCTTTTTCCTCGGCGGCTCGCTGTTCGACCATGTGACGCCCGAGATGAAGATCTACCAGGAAGAAATCTTCGGCCCGGTGCTGTGCGTGGTGCGCGTTCCCGATTTCGCATCGGCGGTGCAGCTGATCAATGCGCATGAATACGGCAACGGCGTGTCGCTGTTCACCTCCGACGGCAATACCGCGCGCGAATTCTCGCGCCGCATCGAAGTCGGCATGGTCGGCATCAATGTGCCGATCCCGGTGCCGATGGCCTGGCATTCCTTCGGCGGCTGGAAGCGTTCGCTGTTCGGCGATACCCATGCCTACGGCGAGGAAGGCATCCGTTTCTATACCCGCTACAAGTCGGTGATGCAGCGCTGGCCCGATTCCATCGTGAAAGGTGCGGAATTCACCATGCCGGTGGCGAAGTAGGAAAAGCCGGGGTTTTCCTTGCCGGCAAGCGAGGTACGCTGTGGATAAACCCTTGGATAGCGGGTGGATGTAAACGGGACAAGCCGGGAAAAACGCAGCAGCGCTTTTTTATCCCGAATCCATCCTCTCGCCATACACGGGTTGTGCAGGTGCTTGTGCATTCTTCAAGCGGTTGAATGGAAACGGGTTTACCGGCTTATCCACAGGAAGGGCAGGCAGTTAACCATTACTACTATTCGTATACTTCAACTTCAATATAAAAAACCGCAAAACCACATTGGCCGGTCTCTGGCGCAAAGAAAAGCCTGAAAACGGCAGCAATGCACGCAGGAATACAGGAACAAACAGGAGCATTCATGGAATCCGCTGGAAAATACGACTACATCATCATCGGTGCCGGCAGTGCCGGCTGCGTGCTGGCCAACCGGCTGGCGCAGGATGCGGGCGTTTCGGTGCTGCTGCTGGAAGCTGGTCGCAAGGATGACTATCTCTGGATCCACATTCCGGTCGGTTACCTGTATTGCATCGACAATCCACGCACCGATTGGCTATTCCGCACCGAAGCCGATGCCGGCCTGAACGGCCGTGCGCTGATATACCCGCGGGGCAAGGTCATCGGCGGATCGTCGTCGATCAACGGCATGATCTACATGCGCGGCCAGGCCAGGGATTACAACCTGTGGGCGGACATCACCGGCGACGACAGCTGGCGCTGGGACCAGGTCTTGCAGGTTTTCAAGAAGACCGAGGATTATCACAAGGGGCCGAGCGAATTCCATGGCGCCGGCGGGGAATGGCGGGTCGAGCAGCAGCGCCTGTCCTGGGAAATCCTGGATGCATTCCGGGAGGCGGCTGCCCAGGTCGGCATTCCGAATGTCGAGGATTTCAACCGCGGCGACAATGAAGGCTGCGGCTATTTCGAGGTCAACCAGAAGAAGGGGCTGCGCTGGAGCACCGCGCGCGCCTTCCTGAAGCCGACCCACAACCGCAAGGGCCAGCTCGACATCATGACCGGCTGCCATGTGAAGCGGCTGCGCATCCAGAAAGGCGAGCAGGGCGAGGTATGCACCGGCGTCGAATTCACCGGCGGCGGCAGGGAATGGTTTGCCGAATGCACGCATGAAACCATTTCCACCGCGGGCGCGGTCGGTTCGCCGCAGATCCTGCAGTTGTCGGGCATCGGTCCCGGCGAACTGCTGCACAAGCACGGCATTCCGGTGGTGATGGATTTGCCCGGCGTCGGCGAAAACCTGCAGGACCACCTGCAATTGCGCATGGCCTTCCGCATCCGGGGCGCGAAGACGCTCAATACGATGGCTGCCAACTGGTTCGGCAAGATGCGCATCGGCATGCAGTATGCGATGTCGCGCAGCGGGCCGATGTCGATGGCGCCCTCGCAGCTGGGCGCCTTCACCCGTTCCGATCCATCGCAGCCGACACCCAACCTGCAATACCATGTGCAGCCGCTGTCCCTGGAGCGTTTCGGCGAGCCGCTGCATCCTTTTCCGGCCTTCACCGCCAGCGTCTGCAACCTGCGGCCTACCGCGCGCGGGCATATCCGCATCGCATCGGCTGATCCGTTCGCCGCGCCCAAGATCACGCCGAATTACCTGAGCACGCCGGAAGACCGCAAGGTGGCGGCCAATGCATTAACGCGCACGCGCACCATCGTCGCCGCGCCGGCATTGCAGAAGTACATGCCCGAGGAATTCAAGCCGGGCGTGCATTACCGCACCGAGGAAGAACTGGCGAAAGCCGCCGGCGATATCGGCACCACCATCTTCCATCCGGTCGGCACCTGCCGCATGGGCCGCGCCGACGATCCGATGGCGGTGCTAGACAGCCAGCTGCGGGTCAGGGGCATACGCGGCCTGCGCGTGGTCGATGCATCGGTGATGCCGACGATCACTTCTGGCAATACCAATTCGCCGACCATCATGATCGCGGAGAAGGCGGCTGAATGGATCAAGGCGGCGCGGCGCGGGCAGGGCGCCGGCATCATCAAGACGGTCGACGTTGGCGCAGGGGTGCAGCCGGTGCAGCCCGAGCAGGCGCTGCTGCGAAGCTGAAGAAAAAATAAGCGCTCCGCAAGGAGCGCTTTTCATTTGATTGCCGGATGCCGACGCAGGCCTTCTGCAAAGGATTAGCTGACATCGCTGTTTTCTTCATGCTAACATTGGCTCGACTTGCCTGTAGTCAATATATCTATACGAACCAGAACGATTGATACAGGCCAAACAATCGGTGGATGAATTCTCTACTGTATTGCCACCCCCCCAGTCGTACTGTGTACTGTGCATTTTCGTTATGCACGACCTTCCGCTGAAACAGCGGGCAGTATTGGCCTGACCTAATAACAGTCAACAGGGAGAACCCATGGCGGATGTGGTTTTGGAGACGCGGCAGTTGACCAAGGAGTTCAAGGGGTTTACTGCCGTCAACAACGTTAGCCTGCAGGTGCAGCGCGGGCATATCCATGCCTTGATCGGCCCCAACGGCGCCGGCAAGACGACCTGCTTCAACCTGCTTACCAAGTTCCTGGTCCCGACCTCGGGACAGATCCTTTTCAACGGCCGCGACATCACGATGTCCAAGCCGGCGCAGATCGCGCGCCAGGGCATCATCCGCTCGTTCCAGATTTCCGCCGTTTTCCCGCACCTGACCGTGCTGGAAAACGTGCGCATCGGCCTGCAGCGCCCGCTCGGCAATTCCTTCGCCTTCTGGCAGAGCGAGAAAAAGCTCAATGCCCTCAACGACCGCGCGATGGCGCTGCTTGCCCAGGTGGATCTGGAAAACTTCGCCGACACGATGACGGTCGACCTGCCCTACGGCCGCAAGCGCGCGCTCGAAATTGCCACCACGCTGGGCATGGAGCCGGAACTGATGCTGCTCGATGAGCCGACCCAGGGCATGGGCCATGAAGACGTGCACCGCGTGACCGCGCTGATCAAGAAGGTATCGGTCGGCCGCACCATCCTGATGGTCGAGCACAACATGAGCGTGATCTCGGGCATCAGCGACCGCATTTCCGTGCTGCAGCGCGGCGCGGTGCTGGCCGAAGGCACGTATGAGGAAGTTTCAAGCAATCCGCAGGTGATGGAAGCCTACATGGGCACCACCAGCGGCGAACTGGAAGGAGCGCACTGAATGGCTGTACCGGCACTGGAAATCAGGAATCTTCACGCCTGGTATGGCGAATCGCATATCCTTCACGATCTCAATTTCTCGGTCAACCAGGGCGAGGTGGTGACCCTGCTCGGGCGCAACGGCGCCGGACGCACCACGACGCTGCGCGCCATCATGGGCCTGACCGGCGCGCGCAAGGGTTCGATCAAGATCAACGGCACCGAAGCCATCGGTTTTCCGACCCACAGGATCGCGCATCTCGGCGTAGGTTATTGCCCCGAAGAGCGGGGCATTTTTTCGTCGCTGTCGGCCGAGGAAAACCTGCTGCTGCCGCCGCAGGTATCGAGCACCGACAAGGGCATGTCGATCGAAGAGATCTACGACATGTTCCCCAACCTGAAGGAGCGCCGCAACAGCCAGGGCACGCGGCTGTCAGGCGGCGAACAGCAGATGCTGGCGGTGGCGCGCATTCTGCGTACCGGCGCGCGCCTGCTGCTGCTCGACGAAATTTCCGAAGGACTGGCGCCGGTGATCGTGCAGGCGCTTGCGCGCATGATCACCATGCTCAAGGCAAAGGGATATACGATCGTCATGGTGGAGCAGAATTTCCGCTTCGCCGCGCCGCTTGCGGACCGCTTCTATGTGGTGGAACATGGCCAGATCGTAGAATCCTTCGCCGCATCCGAACTCAATAACAAGATGCCCGTGCTGAATTCGCTGCTCGGGGTATAAGCAAGCAAGCCACACAATGGCTTTGTATAACAAAGGAGATTGAAATGAAGTTGAAAGCAATTGCAGTTGCCGTCGCATCAACCCTGTCGCTGGCGATGGCCGGTTCCGCATCGGCCCAGATTTCCGGCGATGTGGTCAAGATCGGTTTCATTACCGACATTTCGGGCCTGTATTCCGATATCGACGGCCAGGGCGGCGTCGAAGCGATCAAGATGGCGATCGCCGACTTCGGCGGCACGGTCAACGGCAAGAAGATTGAACTGATCACGGCCGACCACCAGAACAAGGCCGACGTCGCCGCCTCCAAGGCGCGCGAATGGTTCGACCGTGAAGGCCTCGACATGCTGGTCGGCGGCACCAATTCCGGCACCAACCTGTCGATGGCGAAAGTCGCGGCGGAAAAGAAGAAGCCTTTCATCTCCATCGGCGCAGGCACCGCTCGCCTGACCAACGAGGAATGCACGCCGTACACGGTTCACTATTCCTATGACACGGTGGCGCTGGCCAAGGGCACCGGGTCCGCGGTCGTGAAGCAGGGCGGCAAGAGCTGGTACTTCCTGACCGCTGACTATGCATTCGGCGCCTCGCTGGAAAACGACACCACCACGGTCGTCAAGGCTTCCGGCGGCACCGTGGCCGGCGCGGTTCGCCATCCGCTGTCGGCCTCGGACTTCTCGTCCTTCCTGCTGCAGGCCCAGTCGTCGAAGGCGCAGATCCTCGGCCTGGCCAATGCGGGCGGCGACACCATCAATGCGATCAAGGCGGCTAACGAGTTCGGCATCAACAAGTCGATGAAGCTGGCCGGCCTGCTGATGTTCATCAACGATGTGCATTCGCTGACACCGGCGCTGACCCAGGGCATGTACCTGACCGACGCCTGGTACTGGGACCAGAACGACGAGACCCGCAAGTGGGCGCGCCGCTACTTCGAGAAGATGAAGAAGATGCCGTCCAGCCTGCAGGCCGCTGACTACTCGGCCACCATGCAGTACCTGAACGCGGTCAAGGCAGTCGGCGACGATGCCGACAAGGTCATGGCGCATCTGAAGAACACCAAGATCAACGACATGTTCGCCAAGAACGGCGTGATCCGCCCGGACGGCCGCATGGTGCATGACATGTTCCTGATGCAGGTGAAGTCGCCTTCGGAATCGAAGTACCCGTGGGATTACTACAAGGTGGTGCAGACCATCCCGGGCGACCAGGCATTCACCACCAAGGCCGAGTCGAAGTGCGCGTTGTGGAAGTAAGCCGGGCTTAGGCAGCATCAAGCGGTATCAGGCAGGACGAGATACCGCGGTAGGCAAACCACGGCGCGCAGACGGCAACGATGCCGCCTGCGCGCCGTGCTCCAATTACCGCATTGGCGTGGCGAACAGGCGGCACATGACCCGGTGCCTCAGTGTTCGGTACCCCATGGCTCATGCGGTGATTGTTTTATTGGCAACAGGTTTGGCGTCATGATTCCCTTCCTATCGCTGGGAGGGGAAAAGGGAAGGGACTCGACCGGCATCTTTCGAGCCGGCGCATTCCATCTGCATCCCTGCACCGGCCTTTTCTGCAGCTCGGAAAAGCGTTCGCATTCAAGCATTTTCTCTTATCGTCTATGGATATATTCGGCATCCCTCTACAGGCCATGCTCAGCCAGCTCCTGCTCGGCCTGGTCAACGGTTCGTTCTACGCCATGCTGTCGCTCGGCCTGGCCGTGATCTTCGGCTTGCTCAACGTGATCAACTTCGCCCATGGCGCGCTGTACATGATGGGCGCATTCCTGGCCTGGATGGGCCTGAATTATTTCCAGGTCAATTACTGGGTGATGCTGCTGGTGGCGCCGCTGCTGGTGGCCCTGTTCGGCATCATCATCGAGAAGACCATGCTGCGCTGGCTGTACAAGCTGGACCATCTCTATGGCCTGCTGCTGACCTTCGGCATCACGCTCATGCTCGAAGGCCTGTTCCGTTCCTTCTACGGCGTCTCCGGGCAGCCGTATTCGGTGCCTGAGGCCTTGTCGGGGGCGTTCAACCTGGGCTTCATGATCCTGCCGAAATACCGCGCCTGGGTCGTTGTGGCGTCCCTGGTGGTGTGCTTTGCCACCTGNTGAGGCCTTGTCGGGGGCGTTCAACCTGGGCTTCATGATCCTGCCGAAATACCGCGCCTGGGTCGTTGTGGCGTCCCTGGTGGTGTGCTTTGCCACCTGGTTCGTGATCGAGAAGACCAAGCTTGGCGCCTACCTGCGTGCCGGCACCGAGAACCCCAAGCTGGTGGAAGCCTTCGGCATCAACGTACCGCTGATGGTGACCCTGACCTACGGCTTCGGCGTGGCACTGGCGGCGCTGGCCGGCGTGCTCGCCGCACCGGTGATCCAGGTATCGCCGCTGATGGGTTCGAACCTCATCATCGTTGTGTTCGCGGTGGTGGTCATCGGCGGCATGGGCTCGATCATGGGTTCCATCCTCACCGGCCTGGGCCTGGGCGTGATCGAGGGCCTGACGCGGGTGTTCTACCCGGAACTGTCGGCCACGGTGGTGTTCATCATCATGGCCATCGTGCTGATGATTCGTCCGGCCGGCCTGTTCGGCAAGGAAAAATAGATCGGAAAGAAGGGCAGGCGGGCAGCCGCCTGCATCGACACACGTGCGCCGACGGGTTTTCGCGGCGTCTGAATATCGGTTTGTACGGTTTGAAGAGGTTGGGTTATGAATAAGTCGCTTGGATACGCGGTCGCCATCGCGATCGCACTGGCTGCACCGTTCTTGGTGTACCCGGTATTTCTGATGAAGATACTGTGCTTTGCATTGTTTGCCTGCGCGTTCAATCTGCTGATCGGCTTCACCGGTCTGCTGTCCTTCGGCCATGCGGCCTTCTTCGGCATGGCCGGCTACATTACCGGACATGCGCTGAAGGTAATGGGCCTGCCGTTCGAACTGGGCCTGCTGGCCGGTATCGCGGTGGCGGCGGTGATCGGCCTGCTCATGGGCGGCCTGGCGATCCGCCGCCAGGGCATCTACTTCACGATGATCACCCTGGCGCTGGCCCAGATGCTGTACTTCGTCTGCCTGCAGGCTCCGTTCACCGGCGGCGAGGATGGCTTGCAAGGGGTGCCGCGCGGCAGCCTGCTCGGTACGATCGATCTTTCCAGCGACATGACGATGTATTACGTGGTGCTGGCAATCTTCATTGCGGGCTTTGCGCTGATCGTGCGTACCGTGCATTCGCCGTTCGGGCAGGTGCTCAAGGCGATCAAGGAAAACGAGCCGCGCGCGATCTCGCTCGGCTATGACGTCGACAAGTACAAGCTGCTGGCCTTCGTGCTGTCGGCATCGCTTGCCGGGCTGGCAGGTGCTACTAAAACCGTAGTGCTCGGTTTCGAGACGCTGACCGACGTACACTGGTCAATGTCCGGCCTGGTGGTATTGATGACGCTTGTGGGTGGGCTCGGTACGCTGACCGGCCCCATCGTCGGCGCGATCCTGATCATTGCGCTGGAAAACAAGCTGGGCGATTTCGGCAATTTCCTGGCCTCGGTCAGCGGTATCGAGTGGTTCCGCTCGATCGGCGAATCAGTGACCATCGTGACCGGCTTCATCTTCATCGTCTGCGTGCTGGCCTTCCGCCGCGGCATCGTCGGTGAGATCGGCGCGCTGTTCAAGCGCGGCTCCGCAGCACCGTCGTCCTCGCATTAAGTCCTTACTTCGCCGGCAGCGTCCTGCTGCCGGCTTTCTTCCCCTGATTCTTCTGTTTTACAACGCTGCGGCGTAGATGGCGCGGGCATCTGCGCGCGTGACTTCGCGCGGGTTGTTTGTCAGCAGGCGGGTCTGCAGCATGGCGTCGTCCGCCATGCGGTCGAGATCCGATTCGGCTACGCCGACTTGCCGCAACTGGGTTTCGATGCCGGTGCGGCGGGCAATCTCGTCCATTTGCCGTATCAGCGCCTCGGTCTTGGCTTCCGTGCTGCCGCTTGCACCGGGCGCAACAATGTCCGCTAGTTCGGCATAAAGCCCCGCCGCAGACGGTGCATTGAAGCGCAAGACATGCGGCAACACCAGGGAATTCGACAACCCGTGTGGCACGTGGAAAATTCCGCCGATTGGGTAGGCGAGGGCATGGACGGCGGCGCACGGCGCATTGGCGAAGGATTGACCTGCCAGCATCGCGCCGAGCAGCATGGCTTGCCGTGCCGCGAGGTTTTTCCCATCTTCGCAGGCTGCGAGGATATTTCTGGAAAGTAATTCCAGCGCCTTCTGGGCCAGCATATCGGACAAGGGATTTTTCTTATGCTTGGTGGTATAGGCTTCGATCGCATGCACCATTGCATCGATGCCGGTGGCTGCCGTGACCTTGGAAGGCAGGCCGAGCGTCAATTCCGCATCAAGAATGGCGAGATCCGCATACAGTTTCGGGGATACAACGCCCATTTTGGTTGTTGCTCCCGTCGTCACAATGGAAATCGGAGTGACTTCCGATCCGGTTCCCGCGGTGGTCGGGATCTGGATCAGCGGCAGACGTGAGCCTTTGACGTTGCCGATGCCGTACATGGTCTTCAGCTCTTGGTCGCTTCCGGCAAGGACAGCAATCAGTTTGGCCACATCCATCGAACTGCCGCCACCGAGGCCGATGACGAGGTCTGTGTCATTTTGCCGTGCCTCACTAACGGCGTGCAGGACAACGGCTTCCGGAGGGTCGGCGACTACATCCGAGTAGATGGCGACGCAGAGGCCGGCACCCTTCAGGCTGGCAATCGGCGCATCGACGAGCCCGGTTTTGAGAAAGCCATTGTCGGTAACCAGTAGTGCCCGGCGGGCCTGAGGAAAATGCTGGGTGACGAGGTCTCCCAGGCGCTTTGCAATGCCCGGTTCCGAAACGATATTCGGGACAGTACTGAAGGTAAAGGGCGAAGAATTGGCGTTGGTAATCATATGGTCTCCAGGCTATGTTATTGAATGGGGATTGTGGCCGCCGAATCCCCGTTGCATTGCGTCTATCGCTCTACTGCGGATTGTGTTCATCGCTAAGCTCCATCATAACGCCGTATGAAACTTGCCGCAGCGAGGATGACGGTGTTTCACGTGAAACAATTGCCTTTGGTTCTTTACGCCATCCTATAAAACCGATTTCGTCCATATCTAACCCTATTCTCAAAGAAGTGAGACTCAGCCGGTCAAACATCGAAAGCCTTGCCTCATGTTTCACGTGAAACAAAAACTACAGGCAAGCCATTGGTCTGCGGGAGTGGTTGAAAACCGCTTATAATCTCGCCTCGGTCTGCTTCATATTTCCACCCCCATCCAGTCCCAAAACAGGCACACCATGTTTTTTCCATCCGAATTTGATGTCATTGTCGTTGGCGGCGGCCATGCCGGCACCGAAGCTGCCCTCGCGTCCGCGCGTATGGGACAAAAGACTTTGCTTCTGACGCACAACATCGAAACCTTGGGCCAGATGTCCTGCAACCCATCGATTGGAGGAATAGGGAAGGGGCACCTGGTAAAGGAAGTCGACGCCATGGGCGGCGCAATGGCTATCGCCACCGACGAGTCCGGCATACAGTTTCGCATCCTGAACTCGTCGAAAGGCCCGGCAGTGCGCGCTACTCGTGCCCAGGCGGACCGGATCCTGTACAAGCAGGCCATTCGCAGCCGACTGGAAAACCAGTCGAACCTCTGGCTGTTCCAGCAAGCCGTCGATGATTTGATGGTGGAAGGCGATCGCGTGGTCGGCGCCGTTACCCAGGTCGGCATCAAATTCCGCAGCCGTGCTGTCGTGCTTACCGCCGGCACCTTCCTCGATGGCAAAATCCACGTGGGATTGAACAACTACGCCGCCGGACGCGCCGGTGATCCACCGGCAGTATCGCTTTCCTCGCGCCTGAAAGAACTCAAGCTCCCGCAGGGCCGCCTGAAGACAGGCACGCCGCCGCGCATCGACGGACGCAGCATCGATTTCTCGGTTATGGAAGAGCAGCCGGGCGACCTTGATCCGATCCCGGTATTTTCCGTAATGGGTTCGGTTGCCATGCATCCGAAGCAACTGCCATGCTGGGTCACGCATACCAATGAGCGCACCCACGACATCATTCGAGGCGGACTCGACCGCAGCCCGATGTACACCGGCGTCATTGAAGGCGTTGGACCGCGTTACTGCCCGTCCATCGAGGACAAGATCCATCGTTTCGCGGACAAATCGGCGCACCAGATTTTCCTGGAGCCGGAAGGCTTGACCACCAACGAGTTTTACCCGAACGGCATCTCGACCAGCCTGCCGTTCGATGTGCAGCTGGCGCTCGTCCATTCGATGCGCGGCTTGGAAAATGCGCACATCCTTCGCCCCGGCTACGCTATCGAGTATGACTATTTCGATCCGCGCGGCTTGAAGGCTTCGCTGGAAACCAAGGCGATCCAGGGTTTGTTCTTCGCCGGCCAGATCAATGGCACCACCGGCTACGAGGAAGCAGCGGCGCAAGGCATGCTGGCCGGAATTAATGCCGCACTGCAAACTTCGAACCGAGAGGCCTGGACTCCTCGTCGCGATGAAGCCTATTTAGGCGTACTGGTCGATGACCTGATCACCAAGGGTGTACAGGAACCGTACCGGATGTTTACGAGCCGGGCGGAATACCGTCTCAGCTTGCGCGAGGATAACGCCGACATGCGCCTGACCGAAATCGGTCGCACGCTCGGCTGTGTAAGCGATGTCCAATGGGAGCTGTTCGAGAAAAAGCGCGAGGCGGTTGCACGTGAAATGGAAAGGCTCAAATCGACTTGGGTCAATCCCCGCATTATTCCCGTAACAGAAGCAGAACGCGTTCTTGGCAAAGGGATAGAGCGCGAGTATGCGCTCACTGATTTGCTGCGCCGACCAAACGTCACCTATGCGACCCTGATGACACTGAAAGGCAGCGAGGGGCAGGACCTGGCAGGGCCGGGAGTGGCCGACGATGCGGTTCGCGAGCAAGTTGAAATCCAGGTCAAGTATGCCGGCTATATCGACCGCCAGGCCCGGGAAGTCGAACGCCACGATCATTACGAGAGCTTGCGCCTTCCGGCGGAACTTGATTACCTGGAAGTGCGCGGCCTGTCGATGGAAGTGCGGCAGAAGCTGAACAAACATCGACCCGAAACGCTGGGGCAGGCATCGCGCATTTCCGGTGTGACACCGGCAGCAATTTCCCTGCTGCTGGTGCATCTGAAAAAAGGCGGCTTCAAGGATTTTGTCTCCGCTCCGGCCGCGGCTTGAGGAAGCAGTCCGATGACCGCATCTTCCCGGGCTGAACTGACAGCCGCCCTCGCTGACGGCGTGCGTACATTGCAACTCGATCTGAGCGATGCCCAGATCGGCCGGCTCATGGATTATCTGAGCCTGTTGTCAAAATGGAATGCTGTGTACAACCTGACCGCCGTGCGTAATCCATCGCAGATGGTGACCCAGCATCTGCTGGACTCCCTGGCCGTGGTTCCGGCGTTTGTCGGTGCCGTTAATATCCTGGACGTGGGGGCGGGCGGCGGACTGCCGGGCATGGTGCTGGCGATCGCCCGGCCGGACATGCAGGTGTCGATGATCGACACAGTCCACAAGAAAACCGCCTTTCTCACGCAGGCCAAGGCTGAGCTTGGCCTGGCCAACGTCACCGTGCATACCGCTCGCGTCGAGCAGCTGCAGTTAGGGATGCACGTGCAGCAGCCATTCGACGTCATTACCTCGCGCGCTTTCGCCGAACTCAAGGATTTCGTCAACTGGTCGCAACACTTGCTGCAACAGGGCGGGCGTTTCATTGCGCTCAAGGGCGTCATGCCGCAGGATGAGATCGCGCGGCTGCCCGCCGGCTGGAAGGTGACGCAGGTGCAGCCGCTCAAGGTGCCGAACCTGGATGCGGAACGCCATCTGGTTTTCATTGAGAGGGAAGGGGAGTCATGACCGAAGCATTTCATGCATTGGGCATCACCGATGTCTGGCAGATGATCATCGCCACCATGGTATTTCTGATGCTGCCCGGACCCGGCACCTTCTGCGTGCTGACCAGCACCGGTCGGCACGGCCTGCGCGGCGGCTATGCATCGCTGGCGGGACTGATGGCGGGCGATGCGCTGCTGATGCTGATGGCGGCGCTCGGCGTTGCAGCGCTGCTGCAGGCCAACCCGCTGCTGTTCCAAGGATTGCAATACATAGGCGCCGCCTACCTCGCCTGGCTCGGCTACAGGCTGCTCACGGCAGGCAAGGACGGCAGCGCCGCTCCGGTGCCGTTCTCGAATGCCGCCGACTTCCGCCGCGGCTTCCTGGTCACGATCATCAACCCCAAGGCCATCGTGTTCTACATGGCCTTCTTCCCGCTGTTCATCGATCCGGCGACGCATCAGGGAAGCGTCACCTTTCTGGCGATGGGTGCGGTAATCTCCTGCTGCACGCTGTTCTATGGGAGCCTGCTGGTCGTCGCCGGCAACGCCGCGGCAAGACGCCTTGGACAGAACCGGCGTATCGCGCGCTTTGCCTCGAAGGCGGCGGGAATTTTCCTGATCGGCTTCGGCATCAAACTCACCACCAACTAAGAACAAATGGCCAAAATATTCTGCGTCGCCAACCAGAAAGGCGGCGTCGGCAAGACGACCACCGCCGTCAATCTCGCAGCCGGACTGGCCCAGCTCAACCAGCGTGTGCTGCTCATCGACCTCGACCCCCAGGGCAATGCCACAATGGGTGCCGGCATCAACAAGGCTGACCTGGAAAGCTCGGTCTACCAGGTGCTTTTGGGCATGAGCGATGTGAAGACCGCGCGCAAGACTTCGGAAACCGGCAAGTTCGACATCCTGCCGGCCAACCGGGAACTGGCCGGCGCCGAAGTCGAGATGGTGGAACTCGACAACCGCGAAAAGCGCCTCAAGCTGGCGCTCGCCGAAGTCGAGGGCGAATATGACTTCATGCTGATCGACTGTCCGCCCGCGCTGTCGATGCTCACCCTCAACGGCCTGTGCGCCGCGCACGGCGTCATCATTCCGATGCAGTGCGAATACTATGCGCTGGAGGGATTGTCGGACCTCGTCAACACCATCAAGAAGGTGCATGCCAAGCTCAACACCGATCTCAAGATCATCGGCCTGCTGCGTGTCATGTTCGATCCGCGCATGACCTTGTCGCAGCAGGTATCGGCGCAGCTGGAGCAGCATTTCGGCGACAAGGTATTCAAGAGCATCATTCCGCGCAACGTGCGGCTGGCAGAAGCGCCGTCCTACGGCATGCCGGGCGTCGTGTTCGATCCATCTTCCAAGGGTGCGCAGGCTTATATCGCCTTCGGCGCCGAAATGGTTGAACGCATTCATACACTGTAGGCACTGTAAGGCTGATCATGGCTATCAAGAAATCCAAGGGACTCGGACGCGGACTCGAGGCATTGCTGGGCGGCTCTTCCGACATCGCCGAGGCGGTGCCGAACGTGCCCGGCGCGCCGTCCATCCTCAACGTCGCGCAGATGCAGGCCGGCAAGTACCAGCCGCGAACCCGCATGGACGAAGGGGCGCTCAATGAACTGGCCGCCTCGATCAAGGCCCAGGGACTGATGCAGCCCATCCTGGTACGCCCGGTCAGCAGCGGCTCCGACAGATATGAAATCATCGCTGGCGAGCGCCGCTACCGCGCTGCCCAGATCGCCGGCCTGTCCGAAGTGCCGGTGCTGGTCAAGGATGTCGACGACCAGGCCGCCGCGGCGATGGCGCTGATCGAAAACATCCAGCGAGAGGACCTCAATCCCCTGGAAGAAGCGCAGGGCATCCATCGCCTCATTTCGGATTTTGATTTCACCCACGAGCAGGCCGCCAACGCCGTCGGCCGTTCGCGCAGCGCGGTCTCCAACCTGCTGCGCCTGATGAACCTCGCCAAGCCGGTGCAGACCATGCTGATGGCCGGCGACATCGACATGGGTCATGCGCGCGCCTTGCTAGCGGTCGATTCGGCAACGCAGATCACGCTGGCCAACCAGATTGTTGCCAAGCGCATGTCGGTGCGCGAAGCCGAAAAGCTGGTGGTTCGCGCCAGCACCGAGCAGGCTGCCGCCAACAAGCAGAAACCCGGCAGGGAAAAATCACGCGATATCGCCAGGCTGGAGGAAGAGCTGTCGGACACGCTCGCCACCCAGGTATCGATCAAGCTCGGCGCCAAGAACAAGGGCCAGCTGATCATCGACTTTGCCAATCTCGATGCGCTCGATGATCTGATCGCCAAGATCCGCATCGAAAAGCAGCCCGCCTGACCACCATGACGCAGACCGTTCTCATCCTTCCCGGCCTGTTCAATTCCGGCGATGGGCACTGGCAGACCTTATGGGAGAAAACCCTGCCGAACGCACGGCGCGTGCAGCAGACGGAATGGAGCAAGCCCGACCGGTTGGACTGGGTCGCGACGCTGGATGCTGCCATTGCCGCGTCGGAGGGGCCGGTGCTGCTTGCTGCCCACAGCCTCGGCTGCGCTCTGACCGCATGGTGGGCAAGCGATCGGGCCCATGCGCCGCATGCGGCCAAGGTCCGCGGTGCCTTGCTGGTGGCGCCGCCCGACGTGGAGCGCGAGGATTTTCCGGCATTCGTCACCGGTTTCGCGCCCATGCCGCGCACAAGCCTGCCTTTCCCGGCCAAAGTGATTGCCTCGTCCAACGATCCCTGGTGCGCGCTGCCGCGCGCCCGTGACTGGGCCGAGGCTTGGGGTGCCGGGTTTCACGAGATCGGCGCACGCGGCCATATCAATGGCGACAGCGGCCTGGGCGACTGGCCGCAGGGCCGGGAATGGCTGGAAAAGCTGGAAGAGCTGGCGCATTGACCCTTGCCCGTTCGTTGACACAAAACTTTCCATGCCCCGGGCACACTGTCCGATGCGTGGTGTTAGTCTCCGGAAGCGCCCGGACGGACCCGATTGGAGGCAGGTTCATGACTTTTCGGGTAATTGGAATCACTCTTTTGTTTCACTAAGATGGTTTCGAGACATGCCGCCCGGACTCTCTCCCTGTGGGCGGGTTGATCAGGGCTTTGCGCTGACCAGAAATCCGGGAAGCCGCATCGTAGTTTTACTGTAGGCAGAACGCCGCTTGAAACCCGGCAATTGTTTGACGCTGGCTGCGGAAAACACTTATAATCCCGTGGTTTCACAGAACGCACCACGTTGAAACACCGCGGCCCGTAGCCGGTTCGGAAGCTGATTTTCGTACCGACGGATTGCACGACTCGGACTCTTATGCTGCATCTCGTCGTCTTGCAATTAACAACTACGGTCATCGCCGGACTGATTGCCGGCTTGCTTGGCGGAGTGCATGCGCTGGTGTCGGCGCTTCTGGGTGGACTGTGCTGTGTGGTGCCAAACGGCTTGTTCGCCTTGCGGCTGTTCATGGGCGCAAGAAAGCCGGGCGCTGTCAATCCGATGACGTTTTTCATCGGCGAATTTATCAAGATTGCATTGACCCTCGCATCATTGGGTGCGGTGGTCTGGCTGTACCACGATTTGAACTGGCTGGCGCTGATCGCCGCTTTCATCGTGGCGCTGAAAAGTTACATCATCTTATTATTTAGGCACTGATATGGCATCTACAGCAGGAGGAGGGCACGCGCCCACCGCATCGGAGTACATTTCCCACCATCTTGGCCATCTGTCGACTGGCCATCAGGAAAAGATGATCGATTTTTCGATCCTCAATATTGATACGATATTCTGGTCGATTGCCATGGGCGTGGTCGGTTGCTTCTTTATGTGGAAAGCAGCCAGGCGCGCGACGGCAGGCGTGCCGGGTCGATTCCAGGCAATGGTGGAAATCCTCGTTGAAATGGTGGAAGACCAGTCCAAGTCCATCGTTCACGGCGACCGCCGTTTCATCGCACCGGTAGCTCTCACGGTATTCGTCTGGGTTGCACTGATGAATGCGCTGGACTTCCTGCCGGTTGACTTGTTTGGTCAGCTCTTCACTTGGCTTGGTTTGAGTGACGTGATTCCCTACCACCGTGTCGTCCCCACAGCCGACCTCAATGGAACGCTTGGCATGGCATTGGGCGTACTTGCCCTGGTGTTTTATTACAACATCAAGATAAAAGGTCTAGGTGGCTGGATCCATGAATGGTTTGCGGCACCGTTTGGCCCTTGGATGGCGCCTTTCAATGTCCTGCTGAACCTGATCGAATATGTGGCAAGGACCGTATCGCTGGCGATGCGACTCTGGGGCAACATGTATGCAGGTGAGCTCATCTTCCTGCTCATCGCCTTGCTCGGTTCCATGGCAACGATCTTCGGCTTTGTCGGCCATGTGATTGCCGGTTCGGTCTGGGCCATCTTCCACATTCTGATTGTTGTGCTTCAGGCCTTCATCTTCATGATGCTGACCCTGGTGTACATCGGACAGGCTCACGAGGCTCATTAAGATTCATTAGTACCCTTTCGGTTTTGTTTTTTGGTTTCAATTTTTAATTTTCAACTTTAACTCTAAAGGAATTGTCATGACTGACATCGCGTTTGTTGCCCTGGCTTGCGGTTTTATCATCGGTTTGGGCGCTATCGGCGCAAGTATCGGTATCGCTATCATGGGCGGTAAGTACCTCGAAGCATCCGCTCGTCAGCCTGAACTGATGAACTCCCTGCAGACCAAGATGTTCGTGTTGGCCGGTCTGATCGACGCGGCGTTCCTGATCGGTGTTGGTGTTGCTCTGCTGTTCGCATTCGCTAACCCGTTCGCTGGCGCGTAATCCTTCTATTACCGCTGAGTCTCATTCTGCCGGGCCAGATTGCCCGGCAAACGTCATTCTGAGAAGGAAATAACCGTGAACCTCAACGCAACATTGTTTGCACAGTTCGTGGTCTTCTTCATCCTCGCGCTGTTCACGATGAAATTCGTGTGGCCGCCGTTGATGAAAGTGCTCGATGAGCGCGCCGAGAAGATTGCGAACGGTCTGGCCGCCGCCGACCGGGGCAAGGCAGAAATGGCAGCCGCTGAAAAGCGTGCTCAAGCTGAACTGGCTTCCGCTCGTGACGAAGGTCAAAAGCGTATCAACGACGCTGAAAAGCGTGCTCAGGCAATTATCGAAGACGCCAAGAAAACTGCATCCGACGAAGCTGCGCGCATCATCGCCGCAGCCAAGGCAGATGCGGAGCAGCAAGTCATCCAGGCACGCGAAGCACTGCGCGCGCAGGTGGCCGCCCTCGCGGTCAGCGGCGCCGAGCAGATCCTCAAGCGTGAGGTGAACGCAACGGCGCACGCCGATCTGCTGAACCAACTCAAGACTGAGCTGTAATCATGGCCGAACTCGCAACCATTGCTCGCCCATACGCAGAAGCACTGTTCCGTGTTGCCAAAACCGGCAACCTCGCCGCCTGGACCGATGTCGTGTCGGAAATGGCTGCGGTTGCCGCTCTTCCCGACGTCAAGTCTTTCACCGCCAATCCGAAACTTACGGATGTGCAGGTCGTCGATACCTTTCTGTCCCTGTTGAAGACGAATGTCAGCCCCGAAGCCAAAAACTTCGTCGCGATGCTCGTCGAAAACGGACGCCTGACGCTGTTGCCGGAAATCGGCACGCAGTTTCATGCATTGAAGAATGCATCCGAAGGCGCGGCAGATGCGGAGATTACGAGCGCATTCGCGTTGAGCGATGCCCAGGTGAACGATCTGGTCGCGACGCTGGAGAAGAAATTTGGCCGCAAGCTCAATCCGACCGTGACGGTAGACAGTTCCCTGATCGGCGGCGTACGCGTGGCAGTAGGCGACGAAGTGCTCGACACTTCCGTGCGCGCTAAGCTGCAACACATGTACGTGGCCCTCGCGTCGTGATTGGCTGCCTCACTGGCTGCTTCTGATTCCTGGCACAAGGCCAGGCAGAGTGAAAAATATTAGGAGTTAACATGCAACTCAACCCGTCTGAAATCAGCGAACTGATCAAGAGCCGGATCCAGGGCCTTGGCGACACCGCTGAGATTCGCAACCAGGGCACGGTCATTTCCGTGACCGACGGTATCTGCCGCATCCACGGTCTTTCCGACGCGATGCAAGGCGAGATGCTGGAATTCCCCGGCAACACCTTCGGCCTCGCGCTGAACCTCGAGCGCGACTCCGTTGGCGCCGTTATCCTGGGTGATTACGAGCACATTTCCGAAGGCGACACCGTCAAGTGCACGGGCCGCATCCTGGAAGTGCCGATCGGCCCTGAACTGCGCGGCCGCGTCGTCAACGCACTGGGTCAGCCGATCGACGGCAAGGGCCCGATCAACACCAAGCTGACCGCCCCGATCGAAAAGATCGCTCCGGGCGTTATCGCGCGTCAATCCGTCTCGCAGCCGATGCAAACCGGCCTCAAGGCGATCGACGCGATGGTCCCGATCGGCCGCGGCCAGCGCGAACTGATCATCGGCGACCGTCAAACCGGTAAGTCCGCCGTTGCGGTTGATGCCATCATCAACCAAAAAGGCGAGAACATGACATGTATCTATGTCGCGATCGGCCAGAAAGCATCGACCATCAAGAACATCGTGCGCGCGCTCGAAGCCAACGGCGCGATGGAATACACGATCGTGGTCGCAGCATCCGCTTCCGAATCCGCCGCGATGCAGTACGTGTCGGCCTACTCCGGCTGCGCAATGGGCGAATACTTCCGCGACCGCGGCCAGGACGCGCTGATCATTTATGACGACCTGTCCAAGCAGGCTGTCGCCTACCGCCAGGTTTCGCTGCTGCTGCGCCGTCCGCCGGGCCGCGAAGCTTATCCCGGCGACGTGTTCTATCTGCACTCCCGCCTGCTCGAGCGCGCTGCTCGCGTTAACCCCGACTACGTCGAAGCCTTCACCAATGGCGAAGTCAAGGGCAAGACCGGTTCGCTGACCGCGCTGCCGATCATTGAAACACAGGCCGGCGACGTTTCCGCGTTCGTTCCGACCAACGTGATTTCGATTACCGACGGCCAGATCTTCCTGGAGACTTCGCTCTTCAACGCCGGTATCCGTCCCGCGATCAACGCCGGTATCTCGGTGTCCCGCGTCGGTGGCGCAGCGCAGACCAAGGTCATCAAGGGCCTGTCCGGCGGTATCCGTACCGACCTGGCGCAGTACCGTGAACTCGCAGCGTTTGCTCAGTTTGCATCCGACCTCGACGAAGCGACCCGCAAGCAGCTCGACCGCGGCGCACGCGTGACCGAACTGCTGAAGCAGCCGCAGTACTCGCCGCTGCCGATTTCGCTGATGGCTGTATCGCTGTTCGCGGTGAACAAGGGCTACTTCGACGACATCGAAGTGAAGCGCGTGCTGGCATTCGAATCCGGCCTGCACAACTTCATGAAGACCAGCCACGGCGCCCTGCTGCAGAAGATTGAAGATACCAAGGCACTCGACAAGGACGGCGAAGCTGCGCTGGCCGCCGCGATCGCCGACTTCAAGAAAACATTCTGAGCCGCCGGAGCTTCAGGCTAAAGGAGTAAGACCTCATGGCTGCAGGTAAAGAGATACGCGGCAAGATCAAGAGCGTAGAAAATACGAAGAAGATCACCAAGGCGATGGAAATGGTCGCCGCATCCAAAATGCGCAAGGCGCAGGACCGGATGCGTTCGGCCCGTCCCTACAGTGACAAGATTCGTAATATCGCAGCTCACTTGTCGCAGGCCAATCCCGAATACACGCACCCGTTCCTGGTCAAGCAGGACGCGGCAAAAACGGTGGGCATCATCGTCGTCACGACCGACAAGGGTCTGTGCGGCGGCATGAACACCAACGTGCTGCGTCAGGTGACCAACAAGGTGCGCGAGCTCGAAGGCCAGGGTAATAAAGTTGAAACAGTCGCAATCGGCAACAAAGGCTTCAGTTTTCTGAATCGTATTGGTGCAAGAGTCGTCTCGCATGCAGTTCAGCTTGGCGACACCCCGCATCTTGATAAGCTCATTGGACCAATCAAGGTTTTGCTGGATGCCTACGAAGAAGGACGTCTGGACGCGGTCTACATTTGCTACACCAAGTTCATCAATACGATGCGTCAAGAGCCGATGATGGAGCAACTGCTGCCATTGTCAGCGGAGCGAATCAAGGCGGATACGTCATCCCATGCATGGGAGTACATCTATGAGCCTGATGCGCAATCCGTCATTGATGAGTTGTTGTTGCGCTACGTCGAAGCACTGATCTACCAGGCTGTCGCAGAAAACATGGCGTCCGAGCAATCGGCGCGCATGGTTGCGATGAAAGCCGCTTCGGACAATGCAGGTAACGTGATCGGCGAACTGAAACTGGTCTACAACAAGACCCGCCAAGCAGCGATTACCAAGGAATTGTCCGAAATTGTTGCCGGCGCGGCAGCGGTGTAACCGGCTTCTGGCGACTGCTCGTAAAGAATCTTAAAACTTAAAAATATTGAAGGAACGAAAATGGCTGAAGGCAAAATCGTTCAGTGTATCGGTGCCGTGGTTGACGTGGAATTTCCGCGCAATGCCATGCCCAGGGTGTACGACGCCCTGAAGATGGCAGGCTCCGAGCTGACACTCGAAGTGCAGCAGCAGCTTGGCGACGGCATCGTCCGTACCATTGCGCTGGGCTCTTCCGACGGTCTGCGTCGCGGCATGACCATCCAGAACACCGGTGCACCGATTTCCGTGCCGGTCGGTCCCGCTACACTGGGCCGCATCATGGACGTGCTGGGCAATCCGATCGACGAGCGCGGTCCGGTCTCTGCCGATCGCACCGCATCGATTCACCGCAAGGCACCTGCGTACGACGAACTGTCGCCGTCACAGGAACTGCTCGAAACCGGCATCAAGGTGATTGACCTGGTCTGCCCGTTCGCAAAGGGCGGCAAAGTCGGTCTGTTCGGCGGTGCGGGCGTGGGCAAGACCGTGAACATGATGGAACTCATCAACAACATCGCGAAGGCGCACTCGGGCCTGTCCGTGTTCGCCGGCGTGGGTGAGCGTACCCGTGAGGGCAACGACTTCTATCACGAAATGGCCGACTCCAAGGTCGTGGACCTGGACAACCTCGCGAACTCCAAGGTCGCGATGGTGTACGGCCAGATGAACGAGCCGCCGGGCAACCGTCTGCGTGTGGCGCTGACCGGTCTGACCATTGCGGAATCCTTCCGTGACGAAGGCCGTGACGTCCTGTTCTTCGTCGACAACATCTACCGCTACACGCTGGCCGGTACCGAAGTCTCCGCGCTGCTGGGCCGTATGCCTTCCGCGGTAGGTTACCAGCCGACGCTGGCCGAAGAAATGGGCCGCCTGCAGGAGCGCATCACCTCCACCAAGACCGGTTCGATTACTTCCATTCAGGCCGTCTACGTCCCTGCGGATGACTTGACCGACCCGTCCCCGGCAACCACGTTTGCTCACCTCGACTCCACCGTCGTTCTGAGCCGTGACATTGCCGCGCTGGGTATCTATCCCGCGGTCGATCCGCTCGATTCCACATCGCGCCAGCTGGACCCGAACGTCGTCGGTCAGGAACACTACGAGACCGCACGCGCCGTTCAGGGCACGCTGCAGCGCTACAAGGAATTGCGCGACATTATCGCGATTCTGGGCATGGACGAACTGGCGCCGGAAGACAAGCTGGTGGTGGCACGCGCACGTAAGATGCAGCGTTTCCTGTCCCAGCCGTTCCACGTCGCTGAAGTGTTTACCGGTTCGCCGGGCAAGTACGTTTCGCTGAAGGACACGATCAAGGGCTTCAAGATGATCGCTTCGGGCGAACTCGATCACCTGCCGGAACAAGCGTTCTACATGGTCGGCACGATCGAAGAAGCCATCGAAAAGGCCAAGAAGATCCAGTAAAGCGGTTTTGCTTCCTGCCTCGAGGGAAGGAAGCAAATCAGTGACCCGGTGCGGCCGCATGCGCACCGTGGATCTTAGAACGAACACTTAAGGCTCCGACATGGCAAACACTATTCACGTAGACGTCGTCTCCGCCGAAGAAGAAATCTTCGCCGGCGAAGCCGAGTTCGTCGCGTTGCCGGGTGAAGCGGGCGAGCTGGGCATCTATCCCCAGCATACGCCGCTGATCACGCGCATTCGTCCGGGTGCGGTGCGCATCAAGGTGCCGGGCCAGAGCGAAGATGAATTTGTCTTCGTCGCTGGCGGCATTCTTGAAGTGCAGCCCAACAGCGTCACCGTGCTGGCCGATACGGCCATCCGCGGCGGCGACCTCGACGAAGCCAAGGCGGCAGAAGCGAAGAAATTGGCGGAAGAAGCATTGTCGAACAAGGACTCATCGATCGATTATGCAAAGGCTCAGGCCGAACTGGCCGCAGCCGTCGCGCAGCTGGCCGCAATCCAGAAGCTGCGCCAGAAGCGGTAATGCAGTACGGCAGCAGATGAAAAGGCAGCTTCGGCTGCCTTTTTCTTTTCCTGCTCGCGCCATGCGGCGAAGACGGATTGCCCTTACGGCACTTGGCCAAGATATGCCACTTCTCAAATGCCTGAAGCTTGGCGGCATGCTAGGCTCGAACGAGAGAACGGATCGGCAATTCCAGGTCCGGACCAATTCAGAAGCTGTTATGAGGCAACTCCAACAATCAAGGAAAAACGATGGCGAAAATCGATGATCTGCGCATTGGCAAAAACTTCAAGCTTGGCGACAACGCTGCCGGCGAAAAGCCGTTCAGCACCGGCGACAAGGCCAGGGACAAGGAGCAGACGGAGCAGATGGCAGAGCGCATCGCCGAACTGCAGAACGTCCTGTACGCCGAACGCCGGCGCAAGCTGCTGGTGATTCTCCAGGGCATGGATACCTCCGGCAAGGATGGCACGGTCAAGGGCGTGTTCGGGCGCATCGATCCGCTTGGAATACGTTCGTACGCGTTCAAGGCGCCCAGCGATGTCGAGAAGGAGCATGACTATCTCTGGCGCGTCCATCAGCAGGTGCCCGGGCAGGGCGAGCTGGTGATCTTCAACCGCAGCCACTATGAAGACGTGCTGGTGACGCGCGTGCATGGCTGGATCGATGACAAGGAATGGCGCCGTCGCTATGCGCAAATCCGAGACTTCGAAAGGATGCTGGCGGAAACCGGCACCACGATCCTGAAGTTTTTCCTGCATATCTCTAAAGACGAGCAAAAGGAAAGGCTGCAGGCGCGAATAGACAATCCGGAAAAGCACTGGAAGTTCGACGCCAAGGATATCGAGGAGCGCAAGCACTGGGACGACTACCAGCGCGCCTATGAAGATGCGATACGCGAAACCGATGCCGATCACGCTCCCTGGTACGTCGTCCCGGCCGATTCCAAGACGCACCGCAATCTTGCGATCGCCACCGTCGTGCAGGCGGCGATGGAGGGCATGCAGCTGGCGTATCCGCCGCCGAAGACCGAGTTGGCCAAGCTCAAGATCGACTAGCATGCGGCGCTTCCTGCCGGAACTGGTCGCGCTGACGATCCTGCCCTACCTGATTGCTCAGGGAAGGCGTACCCGGCGCCTGGCGTTGCGCCTGCCAGAGGCGTCCGGCCCTGCGGAAGGCCTTGCCGGGGCCGGACATGATGCCGAGCCGCTGTCGATGCTCTGCATCGGGGAATCGACCGTAGCGGGCGTCGGCGTCAGCAGTTATGAACAAGCCATCGGCAGCCGGTTCGCCTCGGCCCTGGCCGAGCGCCTGAAGCGCCCGGTGCGCTGGCGCGCATTCGGAAAGAACGGCGCGACGGTCGCCGATGCGCTGGAACAGTTACTGCCCTGCGTCCCGGAACGACATGTCGATCTCGTGCTGCTGGCCTTCGGCGTCAACGACACCACCTCGTTTCGCTCGGTCTCCCGCTGGGAAAGGGATGTTTCAGTCTTGCTGGACGTCGTGACCCGGCGCTGCACGCCGCACCAGATTCTGATGTCCGGCGTGCCGCCCATGGCCGCGCTGCCGGTCCTGCCGCAGCCGCTGCGCTATGTGATGGGTTTGAAAGCCCGTAGCCTCGACGTCTCCCTTCATCGCATCGCCGCAGCAAGCGACGCCATTCTCCATGTGCCGCTTGCACTGGATCTGCGCAATGCCGCCTTGCTGGCCTGCGACGGCTATCATCCCTCGGCGGCTGGCTATTCTGCCTGGGCCGAATTGCTGGCGGAGGCCGCACTCGCGCGTCTTCCTCCCTCCGGTTCGCCGACTAGGCTACCGAAGACCGGCGGAATGCCGGTACGATAGGATTCAAACACTATTGCGTTTAAGAATCCTATGAATTTTCTGATCAGTGCCGATTTCTGGGAGATGGCCAGCTTCATCGTGACGGCTTTAGGTTTGCCGTTCGCCATCTTTTTATTCCTGTACGAGCAGCGCAAGGAGCGCGACGCCGAGGATGAGGAGGCTTACCAACTGCTGCAGAATGCCTACAGCGATTTTCTGAAGATCGTGCTCGACAATCCCGACCTGCAGCTGCGCACCACCGCAAAGAGCAGCAACCTGACCGACGAACAGCGCGAACGCACGCTGATCATTTATGAAATGCTGATCGCCCTGTTCGAGCGCGCCTACATCGTTTCCTACGAAGAGGATCTGAGCGGCGTTGCGCTGCGTCGCTGGAATTCGTGGGACGACTACATGCGCGAATGGTGCCGGCGCGAGGATTTCTACTACCTGCTGCCTCAACTGCTGCGCGGCGAGGATCCCGATTTCGCAAACTACATCCGGCGCGTGGCCGACGAAGAGCACCAGGGCATCCTGGTTGCAAGATGACAAGGCAGGCAGGACGATGCCCGCTGCCCAAGAACACCAAGAACGCACCAGGAAATATGCACGGCAGAAGGCGGGGCATGCAGTCGAATCGTCCGGCATCGGCGATAATGGCGGATCACTGAAAGTCTTCCTATGCCATCCAATTTCGCCCCCCTAAAAAACGATACCTTTCTCAAAGCCCTGCTGCGCCAGCCCACCGAATATACGCCGCTGTGGCTGATGCGCCAGGCCGGACGCTATCTGCCCGAATACTGCGCCACCCGCAAGCGCGCCGGCTCCTTCCTCGGACTGGCAAAGAATCCGGACTATGCGACGGAAGTGACGCTGCAGCCGCTCGAGCGCTACCCGCTAGACGCCGCCATCCTGTTTTCCGACATCCTGACCGTGCCCGATGCCATGGGTCTCGGCCTCTACTTCGCGGAAGGGGAGGGTCCGAAGTTCGAGCGTCCCCTGCGCGATGAAAAAGCCGTCATGGCCCTGCAGACGCCGCAGGAAGGCTCCCTGCAGTATGTGTTCGACGCCGTCACCCAGATCCGCGGCGCATTGAACGGCCGGGTGCCGCTGATCGGTTTTTCCGGCAGCCCGTGGACGCTGGCCTGCTACATGGTCGAAGGCGGCGGCTCCGACGACTTCCGCACCGTCAAGACCATGCTGTACAACCGGCCCGACCTGATGCATCACATCCTCAGGACCAATGCCGCCGCTGTTGCCGCCTACCTGAATGCCCAGATCGAGGCCGGCGCCCAGGCCGTGATGATTTTCGATACCTGGGGCGGCGTGCTGGCCGACGGCATCTACCAGCAGTTCTCGCTGGCCTACATGCGCGAAGTGCTCGGCCAGCTCAAGCGCGAGCATGCCGGAGAAAAGATTCCCGCCATCGTGTTCACGAAAGGCGGAGGACTGTGGCTCGAACAGATCGCCGACAGTGGCGCCGATGCGGTGGGCCTGGATTGGACCGTCAACCTCGGCCAGGCGCGCGCGCGCGTCGGCCATAAAGTGGCGCTGCAGGGCAATCTGGATCCGAATGTCCTGTTTGCCGGCCCGGACCAGATCCGCACCGAAGTGGAAAAGCTGCTCAATTCCTATGGAACGCCCTCTGCGGGAAATGGCCATGTATTCAATCTTGGACATGGGATTTCGCAGTTTACGCCACCCGAATCGGTCACGGTCTTGGTCGAGGCTGTCCACAGTTTTAGCCGCAGGCAACGCGGGTAGAAAAAGCCTCTGCAAACGCCTGTGAATAACTATCACGGACGCAACACTTCCGGACGGAAACCAGCGTTTATTCACATTTTCCGCGCACCGGGACAGCATGCCGTCTGTTGCATTAATACACTGTTTCCTTCTGGTAGTGAAGATGTAAGTCATTGATTTAAAAGAGATCTATTTTTGCTTTTCAATAGGGCATTCTGTTGGAAACCGCATGAAATCAAGCTTTCCAAGCGCTTATAAATCGCTTTTCCACAAAGTTATCCACAGAATTTGTGGACAGTTGAAAAAGCACTTATGAAACCGGTATTTACAGCAGTTCCTTAAGAAAACCGTTAAATTTCCGCACGGCCATGCGAATTTGATGCGGCGCATAACGCGAGTCCATAAGGAAAGTGATTCCTGGCGGTGTCGGATTTGCGACGCGATGCTTAAGAGAAAAAACATTGACAAACATCGTCCGCCGCCATCACTTATTCACAAAATTGGACAGACCTTGGCTTTGTGCAGAGCAACAACATTTAATGGACAAAATAATTTCCTGATAAAAATCTCACTTTCCAAGTCTTTGAATTTAAAAGGAAAAAATTTTGCATTTCAGCTAGGCAATTTGTTGAAACCCGCGCCACGCCTGACGCGTTCCGCTGTCAAGCAGGAGTTCTCCACAAAGTTATCCACAGACTTTGTGGACATCGGAAAAAAGCCTTATGAATCGTAGTGTTAGCGCAATCTTTGAAGAATTACTTTAACTTCGTGACCGACGTTTTCATCACCGTTGCGCTTGACACTCCGCTGGACACCTGTTTCGACTACCGGTGGCTGGAAGATGGCAGCCAGCCGCGGAACAAGCCGCAGGTCGGCCAGCTCGCATTGGTACCGTTCGGCCGGCGCGAAGCCGCGGGCATCATCGTCGAGGTGAAAGGGGAATCGGATGTCCCCGCCGACAAGATCAAGAACGCCATCGCGATTCGCGAACAGCTTCCGCCGCTTTCCGCGCGTTGGCTGGAATTGTGCCGCTTCGCCGCGGACTACTACCAGCGGCCGCTCGGGGAAGTCGCGATTCCGGCCTTGCCGAAGAACCTGCGCGGCGAAAAATCCGTATCGCTCGACCGCGCGCTGAAAAAACTGGCCAGGCTCGACCATGCGCATGATCCCGCGCCGGCCGATGCGCCGCGCCTCAACGACGGACAGCAGCAGGCGGTCGATGCGATCGCCGCCGCCGAAGGCTTCGCGCCCACCCTGCTGTACGGGGTAACCGGCAGCGGCAAGACCGAGGTGTATCTGCAGGCGGCCTCGCGCGTGCTGGCGGCGGCCGAACAGCAGGGCACCCAGGCGCAGATACTCATCCTGATCCCGGAAATCAATCTCACGCCCCAGCTCGAAGGTAATGTGCGCTCGCGCTTTCCCGGTGTACCCGTGGCCACGCTGCATAGCGGCCTGGCCGAAGGCGAACGCCTGACCAACTGGCTGGCCGCGCACCTCGGCCATGCCCGCATCGTGCTCGGCACGCGGCTGGCGATCATGGCGTCATTGCCGCACCTGAAACTGATCATCATCGACGAGGAACACGACGCCTCGTACAAGCAGCAGGAAGGACTGCGCTATTCGGCGCGCGACCTGGCCGTCTGGCGCGCGCGCCAGTTGTCGATTCCCATCGTGCTCGGCTCTGCCACGCCGTCGCTGGAAACCTGGCACCACGCGCAGTCGGGACGTTACCGGCAGCTGGAGCTGCGCGAGCGGGCATCGCAGTCGGCGGTGCTGCCCAAGGTGAGGCTGATCGACATGGAACGCGACAAGCCGGGGGAGGGCCTGACCTCGACGCTGGTCGGCGCCCTCAAGCTGCGGCTGGAACGCGGCGAGCAATCGCTGCTGTTTCTCAACCGGCGCGGCTATGCTCCGGTGCTGGCCTGCGATGCCTGCGGCTGGATCGGAAACTGCCCGCGCTGCACCGCCTTCATGGTGCTGCACAAGCCGGAACACCGGATGCGCTGCCACCATTGCAGCCTGGAGCTGCGCATTCCGCGTTCCTGCCCGACCTGCGGCAACATCGACCTGCAGCCGCTGGGACGCGGGACGCAGCGGGTGGAGGAAGGCTTGCAGCGGGTCTTCCCGCAGGCGCGCATCATGCGCATCGACGCCGACTCCACGCGGCTCAAGGGCAGCGCGCAGGCGGCCTTCGACAGCGTGCACCGCGGCGACGTCGACATCCTGATCGGCACCCAGATGGTGGCCAAGGGCCACGACTTTCGCAACCTCACGCTGGTGGGCGTGCTCAATCCCGACACCGCGCTGTTCTCGCACGATTACCGCGCCAGCGAGCGTCTGTTCGCGCAGCTGATGCAGGTGGCCGGACGCGCCGGGCGCGCCGGACAGAAGGAGGGCGGCAATGCCAGCGAAGTGCTGATCCAGACCCGCTACCCGACGCATCCGCTGTACGGCGCGGTGATGGCGCACGACTACGACCGCTTCGCCAGCGACCTGCTCGAGGAACGGCGCCAGGCCGGCGTGCCGCCCTTCATGTACCAGGCGCTGCTGCGCGCCGAGGCCAGGGAATTGCAGACGGCGCTCGATTTCCTGCAGCATGCCGCGCAATGCACCGAACATGAAGGCATCATCATCAACGATCCGATTCCGATGACGGTCACCCGCGTCTCCAACGTCGATCGCGCCCAGCTGCTGGCCGAGTCGCCGTCGCGCCCCGCGCTGCAAGCCTTCCTCAAGGCCTGGATGGCGCAGCTCAGAGCAACAAAAACCCGCGCCCGGTGGTCGCTGGAAGTCGATCCGGTGGATATCTGAGCGAACCGGGCATCGACATGTCACGCAATATCGAAATCAAGGCGCGCGTTCTCCATCCGGAGGAGCTGGAAGCGCGCGCGGCGGCCATCGCCGACCAGGGCCCGTTCTTCATCACGCAGGACGACACCTTCTTCGCCTGCCCGAACGGCCGCCTGAAACTGCGCGTTTTTTCCGCCGATGAAGGACAGCTGATCTATTACCGTCGCGCCGACACCGCCGGGCCGAAAGAGTCGTACTACCTGATCACGCCCACGGCGGCGCCGGACCAGCTGCGAGCCACCCTGAGCGAGGCCTGTGGACAGATCGGACGCGTCATCAAGCAGCGCACGCTCTACCTGGCCGGCGCCACCCGCATTCATCTCGACCGCGTCGAAGGCCTGGGCGATTTCATGGAACTGGAAGTGGTGCTGGGCGAAGGGCAGGCGGCGGAGCAGGGCATGGCGGTCGCGCATGACTTGATGGGACGGCTCGGCATCACCGCCGATCAACTGGTGCACGGGGCCTATCTCGATCTGCTGCGGTCCGGCTGATCTGCGGCGGACGTGGCACAATCGGCAAGCCACATCGCCTCGCCTTGCCCCGCCATCGAATTCAGACCCCAGGAGGAACCCCGTCCCATGATCATCGTCCATCACCTCAATAATTCCCGGTCCCAGCGCGTGCTCTGGCTGCTCGAGGAACTCGGACTGGAATACGAGATCAAGCGCTACCAGCGCGACCCCAAGACCATGCTGGCGCCGGATGCGCTGCGCCAGGTTCATCCCCTGGGAAAATCGCCGGTGATCACCGACGACGGCCTGACGATCGCCGAGTCCGGCGCCATCGTCGAATACCTGATCGACCGCTACGGCCACGGCCGGTTTGCTCCTCCGCGCGGCGGCGAGGACCGGCTGCGCTATACCTACTTCCTGCACTATGCGGAAGGTTCGGCGATGCCGCCGCTGCTGCTCAAGCTGGTGTTCGACCGCATCGAGCACGGTCCCATGCCGTTTTTCGTGAAGCCGATTGCCCGTGCCATTGCCGGCCGTGCCAAAAGCAGTTTCATCCAACCCCAGATCACCCGTCACCTCGATTTCCTGGAAGCCGAACTGGCCCAGCGCACCTGGTTCGCCGGCGAGGAATTCAGCGCCGCCGACATCCAGATGAGCTTCCCGCTGGAAGCTGCGGCCGCCCGCGCCGGGCTCGATGCCTCGCGCCCGAAACTAATGGGTTTCCTGCAGCGCATCCATGAGCGGCCCGCCTACCGGCGCGCGCTGGAACGCGGCGGTGAATATGCATTGCTGAGCTGAGCGCACTGCCAGGCAGGGCATTCCCCCGCGGCAAGCTCCCGCAGGTGGGCACGCGTCCTGCATCAAGTCGAGAAACTTCATCCCGAGCGTCGCGTCGAACGCTCACAGTTTCCTTCTTGACAGCAACCGCATGGCTTTACAACAGCGCTCCGAACCCGCCGCTTCCCCGCCCGGCCTCCGCATCCTGCAGCCGGGACGCAATTGCTGGCGCATCGAGCGCGCCCATCGCTTCAGCATGCTGGTCGACGCCCAACCGTATTTCCGCGCGGTACGCGCAGCCATCCGCAACGCGCGCCACAGCGTCTTCATTCTGAGCTGGGATATCGACAGCCGCATGCGCCTGGTCCCGGAAGGCGCCAATGACGGCTATCCGGAGCCGCTCGGTGAATTCCTGCATCAGGTGGTGGCCGGGCGGCCCAGCCTGCGCATCTACGTGCTCAACTGGGATTTCGCCATGCTGTACGCGCTGGAGCGGGAATGGTTGCCGGTCTACAAGCTCGACTGGCGCACCCATCGCCGGCTGGCCTTCCGCATGGATGCCAAGCATCCTATCGGCGGCTCGCATCACCAGAAGATCGTCGTGGTCGACGACCGCCTGGCCTTCGTCGGAGGCCTCGACCTGACCCGCAGTCGCTGGGATACCTCGGAACACGCCTGCCACGCGCCCTTGCGCTGCGACAGCGACGGCAAGCCGCATGCCCCTTTTCACGATGTGCAGGCCATGGTCGATGGCGATGCCGCGCGCTCGCTCGGGGAACTTGCGCGCACGCGCTGGCAGCTTGCCTGCAACGAAACGCCGGTGGTGGTCTGCCAGTCCGACCATGACCCCTGGCCGGCGCACGTCAAGCCAGACCTGACCGACATTGACATTGCCATCTCCCGCACCGAGCCGGAATTCGAGGGCAGGGCGGGCGTGCATGAAGTCAGGCAGCTGCATCTGGATGCGATTGCCGCCGCGCGCCGGCACCTGTTCTTCGAAAACCAATACTTCACTTCAGGCACCATCGCCGATGCACTGGCGCAGCGGTTGCAGGAGCCGCAAGGGCCGGAGGTGCTCATTGTTACCCCGCAGACGCAAAGCGGCTGGCTGGAACAGGCCACCATGGGCGTGCTGCGCGCCCGTGCCCACAAGCGGCTGAAGGCGTCCGACCGGTTCGACCGCTACCGCATGGTCTGCCCGCATATTCCTGGGCTGGCGCCGCAGTGCCTGAACGTGCACAGCAAGGTGTTCGCGGTCGACGATGACCTGTTTTCGATCGGCTCGGCCAATCTCAGCAGCCGTTCCATGGCCACCGACACCGAATGCAACATCGCCATCGAGGCCAACGGCGACCCGATCATTCAGCGCGCCATCGCACGCCTGCGCAGCCGCCTGCTCGGCGAGCATCTCGATACGGCCCCGGAGCGGGTGGAGGCGGAGATGGCCAGGAGCGGCAGCCTGCATGCCACGGTGGCGGCGCTGCGGACCGATGGCCGCAGCCTGCGGGAAATGAATCCCGAGACCACGCCCGAGCTCGATGCCCTGATCCCCGAGCAAGCCATCTTCGATCCGGAAAAACCGATCGATCCGGATGAACTGGTCACCGAATTCCTGCCCAATGAAGCCCGCAAGCCGGTGCCTCGCCGCCTGGCTAGCATCGGCCTGTTCGCCATCGGGCTCGCCTTGCTCGCCGTGGCCTGGCGCTGGACGCCGCTGCGCGAATGGGTCAACCTGGATTCGCTGGTGGCCTTTGCGCGCAACCTTGACGAACTGCCGTTCACCCCGCTTGCCGTGGTCGCGAGTTACGTGGTGGCGGGCCTGGCGATGGTGCCGGTGATGTTGCTGATCGCCGTGACCGGTATCGTCTTCGGGCCGGTTGCCGGTTCGCTGTATGCGATCTCGGGCGCGCTGCTGAGCGCCACGGTAAGCTACGGCATCGGCGCATGGCTCGGCCGGCAGACCGTGCAGAAAGTGCTGGGGCCGCGCATCAACCGCCTGAGCAAGCGCCTGGCCCGGCGCGGCATCGTCGCCGTCGTCGTCATCCGCATGCTGCCGGTGGCGCCCTTTACGGTCGTCAATTTGGTTGCGGGCGCCTCGCACATCCGCCTGCGCGACTACCTGATAGGAACCCTGCTCGGCATGCTGCCCGGCATTGCGATGACGGTGACCTTCGTCCATCACCTTGCGGAAGCCGTGCGCAACCCCAGCCCGAGCACCGTCGCCGTCCTCATCGGCGTGGCGCTGTCGCTGATCGCCGTTGCGCTCGGGCTGCAGAAACTGCTAACCCGAAGAGAGGAACGACCCGCCTGATGAATGACATGAGCGCAAGCGCCCCGCGCCTAACGACCGCGGTGCCCGATACCGATCCCTGGCCATTGACGGTCTGTACCTACAACATCCATGGCGCGGTCGGCTGCGACCGGCGTTTCGCTCCCGACCGCGTTGCGAACGTGCTGCGCGAGATCAATGCCGACATCATCGCCCTGCAGGAAGTGCCGCTCGGCGGCGGCAAGTCGCCGAACGTGCTTAAGGAATTGCAGCAGGCCACCGGGTTCACCGCCATCGAAGGGCCGGCCTGCGACACGCCGCAGCGGCGCTTCGGCAACGCGGTGCTCAGCCGCTATCCGGTCGTGTCGGTACGCAACGTCGATCTGTCGTTCGGCAGCCACGAGCCGCGCGCCGCGCTCGATGCCGACATCAACTGCCACGGCCACATGCTGCGCGTGGTGGCCACCCATCTAGGCTTGCGCATCCCGGAGCGCCGCGACCAGGTGCGGCGCCTGCTGCAGGTATTCGATACCGAGGAAATGCCGGTGATCCTGATGGGCGACCTGAATGAATGGTTCGTCTGGGGACAGTCGCTGCGCTGGCTGGTATCGCATTTCGAAGCGGTGCCGGCGCCTCGCACCTTTCCGTCGCGGCGTCCGCTGTTCGCGCTCGACCGCATCTGGATCCGTCCGCGGCACAGGCTGGTGCATGTCGAAGTGCATGCCACGCCGCTGGCCCGGATCGCATCGGACCATCTGCCGCTGATCGCGCACATCGATGGCTAGCAGGTATTCCTGCCAGCCATCCTCGTCGCCGGCGTATTGTCAGGCGCGCTGGTTGGGGCCGCTGGGGCGGGATTGCTCCGGCGCGTAGTCGATCAGCTGCGGCAGCGATACCGGATCGAAATCGACCCAGTCGCCGTTTTCCATCGTACCCTGCGCCTGTTCGATATCCATCGCGCCCAGCGAGCGCAGCACGTTGACCGCGCGGTCGTGGTATTCGTCATCCTGCGGCACGGCTACCGCGACCATCATGCCCGACTGGCGCACCGGCACGGGATTGCGGGGCGCGCTGCCTTCCTCGTGCATTTCGTCCTGGTCCTTCATCGACGACATGCTGCCCACCAGGCCGCCGATATGCGCGCCGACCAAGCTGCCTGTCACGGCACCGACCGGTCCGAGCACCGGCGTGGCCGCGGCGCCGACCACGGCACCGGTGGCCGCGCCGGCGGCGACGCCCTTGCCAGATTGCTTGGCGCCGGGCGATATGTTTTCATCGCCGCCGATCGGATAGGCGCCGTGCTGTCCGGCAGGATTGCAGAAAAAGTAGCAGAGCTGTTCGCGATCGAATCCTGCGCGCAATAATTCCTCCACTGCGTAAGTGGCCTCCGACTGCTCTTGAAATCGGCCTGCGATAATAGTAGTCATGGCTGGCTCCTTGATGGGTTTTCATGAATATGAGTAAGAGAGCAAGCCTTGCTAATAGTTTCGGCAAGCCTTTCCTGATCAAAAGATGAAGACTGCGCCCCCGCGCTGTAAATTTTGCCGCGCGGCCGGTAAAAACCGCGTATCTCGCCGTATTGCGGCCAAAATTTACCCGTCCTTCTCCATTGCGCATGTGCGCCGGCGCGTTGCCGTGGCCAGTCGATCGCCTCCGGCCCGCTCCTTGCATTCATTCCCTTTTTCCCCGACTGAGAATGGATGAGACTCATGGCACACTTTCCGGACAATGCCGGCGCACCTGTCTCGAGCAGGCAGCTGGCCAATGCACGGGTCGTCGACATTGCCGGCACGCCGGCGACCATTACTTCCCTGCAGCAGGACGGCGACGAGATGCAGGCCTGGATCAGATTGTCCGACGGCATGCAGGTACTGGTGCCGGTCAGCCTGCTCGCGGTCCAGGCCGACGGCAGCTACCGCCTGCCGTTCCAGTTCCGTCCCGCACCGGCCGAGGCTTCCCAGGCTTCCCAGGTTGCCGCGGACGGGACCTCTTACGACGCGGTCCAGAGCACGCAGATGCGCTTTCCGGTGATGGAGGAGGAACTGCAGGTGGACAAGCAGCTTGTCGACACCGGCCGCGGCGTCCGCCTTCACAAGACTGTCTCCGAGCATGTGGAACGGATCGAGCAGCGTCTGATGCATGACGAGCTCGTGGTCGAGCATGTGCCGCTGGGGCGCGTGGTCAGCGGCGAAGCGCCGCAGACCCGGTACGAGGGCGATACGCTGGTGGTCCCGGTGCTGGAAGAAGTGCTGGTGGTGCAGAAGCAGCTGGTGCTCAAGGAGGAAGTGCGCATCACCCGGCAGCAGCGGCCCATCGATGCGTCGCAGGAAGTGCGCCTGCGTTCCGAACAGGTCCGGGTCGAGCGTTTCGACGAGGGCGCGCCGCAGCCGCCATCCGGACGTCCGCATTGAACATGACATGCGGCGGGCAGGCATGGCTTATGCCTGCAGCTGTCTGCTCAAGTCGTGCTTCCCGGAGCATTTACCGGGCAATCCTGTTTATTGGAGAGACTGATCATGGAAAATACCGTAGTAGGCGTGTATGACAGTTATGCCCAGGCGCAGAATGCAATGAATGAATTGCTCTCCGCCGGCTTTTCCCGTTCGGATGTGCAACTCAGCCCGGATGCCGACGGCATGACCGCCGGCAGCAGCGACGGCACAGGCTCGTCTGCAGGCAGCGGAGGCGGATCCTCCATCGGCAACTTCTTCCGTTCCCTGTTCGGCATGGAAGACCATCACGAACATCACGACATCTATTCCGAAGCCGTGCGCCGCGGCAGCTGCGTGCTGAGCGTCAATGCCGCCAGCGACGAGCAGCGCGACCGCGCCACCGAAATCATGAACCGCTTCGATCCGGTTGACATCGACGAGCGCTCTTCCCACTGGAGGAGCCAGGGCTGGAGCCGCTACGACGAAAGCGCGCCGATGTACACCGACAGCGAGATCGAGAAGGACAGGGCGATGTATGGCCAGTCGCGCGCGCCATCGATCGGCGACGCGATGAGCGACATGAGCGCATCGGATTCGGTATCGACTTCCCGCACCGACTGGAGCTCGGATGCCACGCCGGCTGGCGCAACGGGTATGACGGGAATGACCGGCATGTCCGGTGCCGCCCAATCCGGCTCGTCGATGCAGCGCGACGCCGGCGCGACCGATCGCACCCTGACCGGCAGCCAGACCGATGGCACCCGCATCCCGGTGGTCGAGGAAGAGCTGCAGGTCGGCAAGCGCGAAGTGCAGCGCGGCGGCGTGCGCGTATATCAGCGCGTGCGCGAAACGCCGGTCAATGAGTCGGTGCAGCTGCGCGAAGAGCATGTCAGGGTGGAGCGCCATCCGGTCGACCAGCCGGCCAGCGCGGCTGATATCGACGCCATCAGGGAAGGCGCGATGGAGCTGCGTGAAACGGCCGAGGAAGCCGTGGTGTCGAAGACCGCGCGCGTGGTCGAGGAAGTCGTGGTCGGCAAGGAAGCCACCGAGCGCACCGAGCAGATCAACGACACCGTGCGCCGTACCGATGTCGAAGTGGAGCAGCTCGGAACGCACGCCGGGGCGCGGTCCGACATGATGTCCGACTATCGCGACACCGGCATGACCGCCGACGATTCGGACTACCGCACCCACTGGCAGACTGCCTACGGCCAGTCCGGCAGCCGGTACGAAGACTACGATGCCGCCTATCGCTATGGCTCGACCATGGCCGGCAGCGAACATTATCGGAGCGGCCGCTGGGAAGATGTCGAGCCCGGCATGCGCAGGGAATGGGAAACCAATCATCCCGAAAGCGCTTGGGATAAGGTGAAGGATGCGGTGCGCTACGGCGCCGAGCGCGTATCCGGTCGCGGCCAGCGCTGATCGGCATCGCCAAGCACTTCGTGCATGCGGCCGGATGATTCCGGCCGCATGGCCGACGCCGGCGCCTGATTTCCGCAACTTATCCCAGCTCGCCCTTTTCAGCCATTTCACGGATGGTGCGGATGGTATCGATGTCCGATTCGGTATAGGCCGACTTGCGGAAGTCGTTGTACATGGCTTCCGCACTGTCCTGCGCTTCGTCGGCGCCGTCGTCGTATTCGAAGCGCACGAAGAAGATGTTCGGTTCCGGTTCCTCGATGGTCATCGTCAGCGTCGATTCCGGGATCTCGTTCTGCGCCGGCACGTGGTACACCACCTGTTCCTGCGGCAGGAAAGTCACGCGGTCGTGCACCACCAGCGTGCCGTAATGCAGTTCGCGCGATATCGACAGCGACGACTTTTCAAGGATGTTGCACTTGTCCAGGTAAGGCACGAAGACCTTCGGCGTTTCCGCCCGCAAGACCAGTCCGCGCCAGAGTTGCTCGCGCGACAAGGTGTCCAGCAGCGGATTGAGGGGATCGTTGATTTCGATGAGGTGGGAAAATTTCATGATGTACGGCACGCAAGGGCAATCGCTCAGTGTAATGTCTTTGTAATGCCTTGGTAATGCCTTTGCGCTTCGAAGCCGCGCCTGCAGCGCAAGTTCAGAAAAATTGCGCCCACTCCTCGATCCAGCCCGGTACCGCATCGCGCTCCATCGGCTTGGCAATGTAATAACCCTGCGCATAAGTGCAGCCCAGGTCGCGCAGCAGGTCCCAGTCTTCGCGCGTTTCCACGCCGACCGCGACCGAATTGCGGCGCAGCTTGCGCGCCAGGTCCAGGCAGGAGCTGAGCGCGATATGCATTTGCCCGTTCTGCGACGCGCCCGCCACGAAGGAACGGTCGATCTTGAGGTCGAGAAAGGGAATGCGCAGCAATTGCTGCAAGTTCGAGTGCGCGGTGCCGTAGTCGTCGATCGATAGGCCGAAGCCTTTCATGCGCAGGCGGGCAATGTTTTCCAGGCAGATCGGCACGTCCGTCATCGCCATCAGCTCGGTGATCTCGAAGGTGATGTATTGCGCTTCGATGCGGTGCTGCCCGATATGGGCGAGTATCTTTTCGGCCAGTCCGGGCTCGGCCAGCGAGGTCACCGACAGGTTGATCGACACCCCCAGCATCAGGCCGAGATCATGCCAGCTGCGGCAGGCCGCGACTGAGCGCTCGATCACCAGCCAGGTCAGCGATTCCATGTGGCCGCTCGCCTCGAGTGTGGGAATGAACGCCGGCGGCGTCAGCAGCCCGTACTGCGGATGGCGCCAGCGCACGAAGGCCTCGACCGCCTTGACCTTGCCGCTGGCCAGTTCCACCTTGGGCTGGAAAAAAGGCTCGAATTCATCCGCCGAGATGCCGCGCTGGATTTCCGCCAGCGTGAACGTGGGCAGGGTGCTGCGCACCTTGCCTTTCGGCGGCCGCGGGCGGTACTGGTCGATCAATTGCTGCAGCACTTCGGGTGTGGCCGGTTTTTCAAAGGTGCCCAGCAAATGGACGCCGTAGGCCTTGGACATGGTTTCCACCGAAAACAGCAGGGCCGAGCCCAGGGCGCTGGTGAGAACGATGGCGGTGCGGTGTTCCAGGTTGGCAAGATGCCGGACCAGCTCGATGCCGTCCATCTCCGGCATGTTCAGGTCGATGAAGCTGATATCGACCGGTTCATCGGAGCGCAGCATGTCGAGCGCAATGCGCCCGTTTTCCGCCTCGGCCACATGGCAGGCGCCCAGCTTGGTCAGCATGACCTTTAACCAATGGCGCTGAAAATTGTCATCTTCCGCGATCAGGAAGCGCAGGTCGGCGATGGAAACGGGACGTTCAGGGTTCATGGCTTTCGGTCCTGCGAATGAGGGGCGGGATCATTGCAACGAGGAAATTATGCCGCAGCTTGCCGGCCTCGGGCGAGCTTTTGGCGCCGACTACACAGCATTATTTGCATTCCAAGGTTTATTGCATGCCGGAACGTCCCATAAACGCGGGATTGCTGCCGCCGCAGCCTTTCGCTATAACCTCAGGCGTTGTCGGATAGGCATTTTTCTCATGAAAACACTCTATGAATTGCTCGGCGTGCGCCGCCAGGCCAGCCATATCGAAATCGAACTCGGCTACCGCCGCCATCTAAACCGGCACTTGCTCGGCCTCGGCATGCAGCCGTTGAGCCGGCGGGCCAAGCAAAAGCTGCAGGCGGTGCGCCAGGCTTACCTGGTGCTGTCTTCGCCGGGACGCCGCCAGGCTTACGATCTCGATCTGACGCAGCGCGAGCAGCGGCGCGACCGCATGCTCGATATCGGCGGGGCCATCATTGCCGTGTCGGCGCTGGTGATCGGCATGGGGCTGATTGTCGCCAGCCCGTATTTTCCGGCCTGGCCCGACTTCTCGGCAGACATCTCGCAGCAGATCGGGCAGGTCTTCGGCACCGATGCCGCGCGCCCCACGGCTTCGCCTGCTTCGGTTTCCAGTTCATCCCCTGTCTCCACTCCCGCGCAACCGCATCTGGCTTCCGCCAGATAGAACTTTCAGGGGCACCGGTCGCAATGCGGCGTGCAACGGCGGCGGCGATGCGTCACAATGAGCGCTCCTTGGAGGAGCCCGCCATGCACGCACATGTTTTCGCCTCGCCCGAATCCTCGTTCCGGGCCACGCCCGCGCCGAATGGCCGGCCACGGCTAAGCCCGGGCCGCTGGCTCGCCCGTATCGGCCGAGTGCTATGCCTGGCCGGGATGGGCGCCATTGCGCAGGCCGAAGAACGATTGCCGATCTTCGATGCGCACATGCATTACAACGTCGAGGCGAGGTCCCTCCTGTCGCCGAAGCAGGTGGTCGAGTTGTGGCGCAAGACCGGCATCCGCGGCGTGCTCGCGACCAGCCGGCCGAACGACGGCACGCTCGACCTGATGGCGCAGAAGGCGCCTGACATCCAGATCGTTCCCTTTCTGCGACCCTATCGGGTACAGCCCGACCGCCATGACTGGTTCAGCAGCTCGGGCGTGGCCGAGTACGTGGAAAAGGAACTGCAGCGCGGCATTTACCGCGGCATCGGCGAATTCCATATCTTCGGCAAGGATGCCGATGCTCCCTACATGGCGAAGATCGCCCGTCTGGCGAAGGAACGCGGCCTGTGGCTGCATGCGCATTCGGACGAGGACGCGGTCGAGCGCATCCTGCGCCATGCGCCCGGCGTCAAGCTGATCTGGGCGCACACCGGCATGAGCACGCCGCTCGACAAGGTCGAGCAGATGTTCGAGCAGTATCCGAACATCGTCGGCGAACTATCGTATCGCGGCGACCTGGAACAGGACGGCACGCTCAATCCGCGCTGGAAGCAGCTGTTCATGAAATATCCGAACCGTTTCGTGGTCGGCACCGATACCTGGGTCACGCCGCGTTGGGGCGAGGTGGAAAACCTGGCCGCGTTTTACCGGCGCATGCTCAGCGCGCTGCCGCGCGACGTGGCGGAACGGGTCGCTTATCGCAACGGCATGGAGATCTTCGGGCTGCAGTGAATTTGCGGTCGATGTGCGCATCCGAGGCGGCAAGCTTGCCGGTTTGACCATGAACCGCGAATGTCCGACCGGCGAGCCGTAGCGAAGCCGCAACGCACGCGCAAGACGCGGGCTGCGCTGCGATGCGCTGCTACAATGGGCCGCTTTGGTTTTCGGTCTTGCGCATGTCACATCCCTCCTCTCCCGGTATGCATGGAATGAATCCGCCGCAGCGCGAAGCGGTGAAATACATGGATGGCCCATGCCTCGTGCTGGCCGGCGCCGGCTCCGGCAAGACGCGCGTGATCACGCAGAAGATCGCGCACCTGATCGAGGATTGCGGCTACGAGGCGCGCAACATCGCCGCCGTCACCTTCACCAACAAGGCGGCGCTGGAAATGCAGGAGCGCATCGCCAAGCTGCTCAAGGAACCGAAGGAAGCCAAGCAGCTCACCGTCTGTACCTTCCATTCGCTCGGCGTGCAGATCCTGCGGCGCGAGGCCAAGGAGCTGGGCCTGAAGGACCGCTTCTCGATCATGGACAGCGACGACTGCTTCTCGCTGGTGCAGGACCTGGCGATCACCACCGACAAGCAAGTGGTGCGCCGCATCCAGAACATGATGTCGCTGTGGAAGAACGGCCTGGTCGATCCCGACGCTGCGCTGCGCCAGGCCGTCACCGAAGACGAAGCGCAGGCCGCGCGCATCTACCGCAATTACGTCGCCACCCTGTCCTCCTACCAGGCGGTGGATTTCGACGACCTGATCCGCCTGCCGGTCGAACTGTTCCGCAGCAATGAAGCGGTGCGCGACCGCTGGCAGCGCAAGCTGCGCTACCTGCTGGTCGACGAGTACCAGGACACCAACACCTGCCAGTACGAACTGGTCAAGCTGCTGGTCACCGGCATCGGCAAGAAGCCGATGTTCACAGCCGTCGGCGACGACGACCAGGCGATCTATGCATGGCGCGGCGCCACCATCGAAAATCTCAAGCAGCTGCAGGTCGATTTCCCCGACCTGAAGGTGATCAAGCTCGAGCAGAACTACCGCTCCAGCACCCGCATCCTGCAGGCGGCCAACGCGGTCATCTCCAACAATCCCAAGCTGTTCGAAAAGCAGCTGTGGTCCGAGCATGGCCTGGGCGACCCGGTCAAGGTGCTGGCGATGCAGGACGACGAGCAGGAAGCCGAGCAGATCGCGATCATGATCTCGGCGCACAAGTTCGAGCGGCGCGCAAAATTTTCCGACTATGCGGTGCTCTACCGCGGCAACCACCAGGCGCGCGTGATCGAGCAGGCGCTGCGCAAGGAGCGCATTCCCTACACCATCTCCGGCGGCCAGAGCTTTTTCGACCGTGCCGAGATCAAGGACATTGTCAGTTACCTGCGCCTGGTCGCCAACGGCGATGACGATCCGGCCTTCATCCGCGCGGTCACCACGCCCAAGCGCGGCGTCGGCCAGTCGACGCTGGAAGCGCTCGGCGCCTTCGCCGGACAATGGCAGTGCTCGCTGTTCGAAGCGGTGTTCAAGGGCGGCATCGAATCCAAGCTGGCCGACCGCCAGCTCAACCCGCTGCGCGAGTTCTGCAACTTCATCAACGGGCTGGAAGCGCGCGCATCCAAGCGCGGCGAGAACGCGGCCGAGCTGCTCGACGAGATGATGAAGGAGATCAATTACGAAGCCTATCTCTACGATACCTTCGACGACCGCCAGGCGCAGTCGAAGTGGCAGAACGTGCTCGACTTCACCACCTGGCTCAAGGAAAAAGGCACCGGCGGGCGCGACGGCACCGATGAGGAAAAGAGCCTCCTCGAATTGACGCAGATGGTGGCGCTGATGACCATGCTCGAAGGCCGGGACCAGGAGCCCGATGCGGTGCGCATGTCGACCCTGCATGCATCGAAGGGACTGGAGTTCCCCCATGTGTTCCTGGTGGGCGTGGAAGAAGGCATCCTGCCGCACAAGGGCGATCCGGATGCGCCGGCCGAGCTGCTCGCCGCCCGCATCGAGGAAGAGCGGCGGCTGATGTATGTCGGCATTACGCGCGCGCAGCGCAGCCTGCACATCACCTGGTGCAAGAAGCGCAAGCGCGCCCGGGAAAGTATCAATTGCGACGTCTCCCGCTTCATCAAGGAGATGAAGCTCGATGAGGGCGATGCCGTGCCCAAGGAAGAGGAAAAGCTGTCGCCGCAGGACCGGCTGGCCAACCTCAAGGCCTTGCTGAACCGGCCGAAGGTGGCCTGAGCGCATCCTGGCGGGAGGGGACGGTGCTTGCCGTCCCGAACGCTGCCGTCTTCCGGATTGCAAGCATGTCATCAACCGGTCATCTGACGACGGCAGAATCCGGGCTGCCTGCTCCGTGCACCGGCATTGAGGATGCCTGCCAAAGAAGCTTCAACGCATGTACTCATGCCAATAAACGCTTGAAGCCATCCTCTTGCCCTTGCAGCAGTTCCGCGCAAAACGGACCCGGACGCCTTTCGAGTGCGGCGGAGGCCGGCACGAGCAGGCATGCAGCCAATCCTATTGATCAACCAGGGAAACCAACAATGAAAAAATCGCTCATCGCACTGGCAGTGCTCGGCGCTGTCGCCGGCGCCGCATCCGCGCAAACCAATGTGACC